>NZ_JASUSU010000072.1:0-9069 GCF_030445905.1 Oceanotoga sp.
TTGACATGTTCCCGTCTACCGATAGTGCCAAAAATGCAGTGGATATGTTTCCGAGAACGGACATACTCAAATGACATTCGTTCTATCCTCTCGAGCCATATAGTCTGTGGTACTATATAATTAGCAAGAAATATAATATAAGCCTTGGAGGGAAACCTTCGGGGCTTTTCTTATGCCCATTAGGAGGTGGAAGGATTGCTAAGAAAGCCAAAGCGATCCTGCTCTTATCCAGGATGCCTTAATCTAGTGGATGGTAGGTTTTGCACGGAATACCAAAAGAAGAGAACAAACGCTCCTAATGATTTGGCAAATAATTATTTAGCGTGGGCTGTTTTGCTCGGAGTTGCGCCATGTATCGCTATGGTTTTTGCGTGGTCGACTCTTACAAAGGGTGGCCCTGCTTGCATTGTAAGTGTTCTTACTGAAGTACCGGTTATGTTATTTTTAGTAAATATTGCTAACAATATAAAACACTGATTTTTAGAAAATTAAGAATTTTAAATTTAAGGAGGTTATAGATGTGGAATTTTATTCAAGATCAAATTCCAGGTATGGAACGGCTCAATGAATTGAATAGAAAATATTCTAAGGGTTTATTAAGTTCTCTCCACTTCTTTTCCATAATAATTTTCATAGTTTTTCCTATACTGAACAAGGTAAGAAAATTGTTCTTTATTTAAAGAATACTCTTGCATAAGGGTGTTCTTTTTTTCTTGCAATTTATCGAGCTTGGATAGTATTTCTTTTGTATTTGGTAGCTTATTATAATTTTCTAAGATTTCTTTAGCGGCTATTTTATAGACTGAAAGCTCACTATAATATTCTTCTGCAAATTGCTTATCTTCAGGATTTTTCTTGTGGTATTTGTAGATTTCACGATACTTATTTATAGTATTTATATTCTCCATATCTTGGGATAAACTCTTCATTTCAGTTTCAATTTTCTTTATTTTATCTAATAAGTCTTGTCTATCACAGGCAGATTTTTTAATTAGCTCATCGAGTTGAGTAATTGAATTAATTCCTTGCTCTCTAAGCTTAATTATCGAGTCAGCCATTGTTTTTATATTGTGTTTTCTAGCCCAAACTTCATAACCTTTTGAGGATTGAGCTTTTTTATTAGTAGATATATCAATGACGTTTCCTACACGCTTTTTAATAGGATTAGCTTTGTTTTTAATAGCTAAATCTATTCTTTCTTTGAGTTTTTCCTCAGTATAATCTTCTCCGATAGTCTTCGCTCTTGTAAATCTTTGCTTATCTTTATGACGAAAAGCAATGTGTTTACCAAACTTAATTTCATAATCAATAGACTTCATATTTTCTAAAAACTCTTCCCAAGATTTAGACTTATTAATCATTCTATCTATATCAAATTGCAGTTTAGACTTCCAAGAATTTCCTTTCTTGTTTTGGTCATATTCGTACCAAGATTTACCAGCAGTTTTATATTTTCTCTTGTAAGCTTCATAGTATTTATCAATGACTGAAAGCTTATTTTCTTTACATAATTCATCACTTTGATACCTAATTTTGTGGTAAGATTTTTTGTTAGATTGGTAGCATTTACCAGTCTTGTAATTAACATTATTAAAAATAATATGGTTATGGATATGCCCTCTATCTATATGAGTTGCAAGAACAAATTCATAATCTTCCTTTAAAATTTTCTTACATAATTCCATTCCAATTTCATGAGCTTTTATAGGATCAACCTCTCCTGGTAGAAAAGATTGAATTAAATGTCTAGCCAAAACTGTACCTTTAGTATTATTGTCTTCTCGTGTTTTCATAAATTGAATATGGGCTGTAGATGGATGACATTTGAATGAAGATACTAAGATTTTTTCATCAGTTTTTTCACTCTTAGTTATATAATCTATTGCCAAATTTAGAGTTGATTTTATAGGATGTATTTTTGTAATTGCCATATTAGTCACCAGAACTTTCTTTTGATTTATTTAGAAGTAGGGAATGGATCTGCCATATTTCTCTTGATAATTTTTCTATCTGCTTATTCATAGACTCAATTTCATTTTTGTAAATAACACCAGTTGTATTAGTTGCTTTTGCAATCTGGTTTATATTATTTGTTGCATTTGAAAGTAGCCATTGTAGGTTTCTAAATGGTTCTAAATCTACTACATAAATTTCTTTTTCTAATACGCACTTTCTAAGAAAGTGAGACATAGTTTTGCAATTAGCAAGTTTCATTTTCTTTTCAAAAACTTCTTTTTCTTCATCTGTTAAATATATTTTCAGTTGATTATTTCTTTTTCTATTATCCATAGTATATCTCCTTATTATAAAATATTGGGGTCTTAGGGTTCTCCCTAACAAGGTAAAATTGATAAAAAAAGAAGCAGTCCATAAAGGTTCTGCTTCATCAATTTTTCGTAAGTGGGTACTCACTTACTGTGCTTGCTATTAAAGTTATAAGCGTTAAGCGTGTATTTAGTTGTTTCTAATCTTCAGCTATAAAATTAAATTTCCCAGCAATAGGCTCTCCATCATTATATAACCATGATTCTCTTGAACCAAATATATTAGCAAATTTATTGAAAAGCTGGTACATAGATGATTGATAAGATGTATTTACATCCCACTTAACAAATTGAGCCTTAATGATATTTTGCTTTATTGGTTCACAAAGTTCTCCAAAACCTGAAGCTCTAGAGTAACAATCTTTAACATTTAATAAAGTAAAAGAAATATAGAATCCAGTTCCTAATCTTTGTTTGTACAGTTCTTTGCAATAATTATATATTTTTTTCGCAATAATTTTTTCAAAATTATCCCAAAAGTAAATCATTTTAGGATTTTCATCCACATCATATTTCATCAAATAAATTTCTCCAATTTCTAAATTGCCATTAGAGAAAATTTGTATATATGTTGATAAGAGATCTTTATGATTTCTTCGAGTTTTGATTAAACCATTTGCATTATAATTTACTGAACCATGGTAACCATCCGGATTGAAAATATCTAAATTATCATTATATTCACAAGCTTTTAGATCAATATATGTTCTTTCATCAAATGAAACTTCAGGTAAAATGTGAATTAATAATATAGGTGATGTTATTAACGTATCATCTATTTCACTATTTAAAATGCTAGAAATTCTTTCGTTTCTAAAGCTTTCTAATTTTTGTTGTCTATTGCTAAGCTCATCAAAACTATTTTTCAAATCATTATATCTCATTTGAATGGAAGTATTTCCATTTCTTATATAAAATTCATGGTTACTACCAGTGTTATATGCGTGTGGTTTTAATACACTTCTAGGTACATCTATGATAATACAATTGGTATCATCACTAACTTCAACAAGTTCCGTTTTTATTCCATAGAGAGAAGGGATAATATTTACAGAAAGTTTATTTCTTAAAGCTTGTTCCCACATTTCGAATGTATCTTTGTTCACACCTATATCAGATAATTCTGAAGGATTATGGTTATTGTCTTCCTTTAATCCTAATATTATTTTTCCGCCATTATAGTTAGCTAATGCACATATTTCTTTAAATAATTTAGCAAGTTCTTTTTGATCTAGGCTTGTTAATTTACCGTTTGTAAAATAGTAATCTTTATATTCTAATGTATCACTTTCAGATATTTTTTCAGATATAATCTCTTCTAAAAACTCTTTACTCATAATTTCCTCCAAGTATAAATTTCATTCTACCTTTAAACACTGGAATACTAATCAAGAATACAATTACATAATGTATAAAAGAATTTAGCATCATACTTTTTGTTATTGGTAATTGATGATAAGTTTGACCTATTATTTTAAAAGCACTTAATGTGCTTGTTATAAAATCAAGTGCCAACCATAAGGCAACTGCTGATCCTATGAAAGCAATTATATAGTTTAAAAGTTTACTGATTTTTGGTAGCTTTTGATTTATTAAAATTAGCAATATTCCATAAATTATTACTACTGTAATTGAAAGGGGAATAGCTAATTTGTTATCTAGTTTATCTTTTATGTATATATAAAATCCTAAACCTACAACCAAAAAATCAATCAAAAATGCTGAGATTTTTACAGAGTAGGTAGAGATGAGATAGTAGAAAACTACTCCAGAAAGGATTAATAAAATATATCCTGCAATAAAAATTCCCATAGAGTCTCCTAATAATAATCATCATGTTCAGGGCGATAGTTTTTAAGAAAATCTCCCTGAGGTGTATTAACATTAATTGGTTTATTAAACTTGCCCATTTTTGCTAACTCAGAAATTTTTAGATTTAGTAAATTTATATCTACACCTAATTTTCCAGCGATTTCATAATCACAAACTTGATCATTGATATTATCGAGGACATCTTCATCACTAATTAATAAATGAGCTGCAAAAATATTAGCTTCAGTTTCAAATTTATTTGTAGGGTTTAGCACTGTTTGGTCATGAAAAGCTCCTCCACTCATACAATAATCTCTGTGAAGTTGATCGTGACCTAATTCGTGTGCTAATATCGTCTTTCTATTAAAATTTGTGTTACTACTGATAAAAATAAATCTGTTCCTTTGAATATAATGGTACATTCCTAAAAGTATTTTTGTTTCAGGTAGATATACCAGGTTGATATTCAAAGCTTCTATTAATTCGATAGGATCTCGTGTCTTATATTTTTTTATAAGTTGATTAACTTTATCATATATATAGCGATTCATGCTCATAAAATCACCTAATCTTTTTTCTTACGACCGTATTTCTTGTTTTCTCTTTTAGCCTCCCAATAAGCACGAGTAATAGCTTCAAAAGCAGCATCTTTATCTTCGTCAGAAATTTCTCCACCAGCAAATAAAGAGCTTAGACCTTCTGTTAATGCTCTAGCTTTTTCTAATTCTCTTTTGCCACTCATGTTATAAACTCTATTTAAAAACTCGTCACTTTCTTCTAAAAGATAATTGTAATCACAGTCCATAACTTCAGCTATTTTTTTGTAAACCTCGACATCTCTTGGGTATCTTTCTCCGTCTTCATAATGTACAAGAGTTCTTGTACTTATTCCTATCATTTTTGCAAAATCTGCTTGACTTAACTTTTCTTTTTCACGAAAATCCTTTAATCTATCCGCAAAAGCCATAACTTTAACCTCCTGTACTAATGTGCATTTATAACTTTCAATACGAACAATAGTGCTTGAACTATTCTTCGATTTGAGATATAATACAAACTGAACTTATATTCATATTGTAGCACAAACATTCAGATTTGTAAATAAGTTGTATTGGGGTGATTAGATTGAGAATAAGTAAAACTTTAAAGAATATAATGAACATGTATGCAGATATCAACTTGAAATTTGAAGAGATCAGTTCAGCTGCAAAACTTATTTTAAGTTTATATAGACAAGTTACCTGGGCAGTAGATAGCAGGGCAAATTTTATGATGTTTGAGAGTAAAGAAAACTATGGATCAACTTCAGAATCTGCTTACTTGTATCTTTCTACATTTGCTCCAGAAAAAGTTGAAGAAAAGTTTAATAATAGAGTTTCCAATGTAATGGATAGTAAGCTTATGCTTTTAATAATTTATGATGCCTGTGTTAGGCTAAAAGTTTATCCAGAGTATGGAGAAATCTATCATAAGATTATTTATAACTACTACATTTCTGAAAAAAAGATTACTGATGAAGCTTGTATGAGAAATGTATCTTTAGAGAGAACTGTTTATTATCAAAGAAAAAAGGAAGCAATTGCATTGGTTGGTGTAATAATTTGGGGATATACTTTACCGACTGCTATTAGCCAACTTAAAGACGGTCGTAGCATTGAAGAAATAATGAACATCTAAGAAATTAATTTATGACGAACTTATTGCGTACTATTTCCGAATGAAAAAAGTACCATATACGAATTTTATGTGTACTTAAGTGCATATATAATATCCATGATGGGTGATCTGCACCTAAATTTAATATTGGCATTTATTGACTGAAAGAATTTATTTTCTTTCGGTCTTTTTTTATGCCCAGGAGAATATATGCATAGAATTAGAAGTCCTCCTTGTGTGAATTTCATTTTCAAACAAAAGAAATTTATGTCAACAAGGAGGAAAAATTAATGGACAAAGAATACTATTTATTCGTAGAAGGAAAGAAAGTGGTTGTTAGCAAGGAAGTGTATCTTGCCTATCATAGTGAATTGAATAAAGAGAAATATCAAATGAGAAGAGACAGGTTAAATAACTGTTTCTTTTTTTGTTCCTATGATCATGATGGTAATTTTGAAGAAAATTTAGAAGATCTAGAATTTGATGTTGAAAAAATTATCGAAACAAAAGAAATGATTGAAGAAGTAAGAAGAGCTATTTCTAAACTTAACCCTGCTGAAATAGACTTAATAGAAAGCCTCTTTTATAAAGAAGAAACAATTAGAGAAGTAGCTGATAAACTGAATATTTCTCATCCAGCCGTTATTAAAAGGCGTAATAAAGTCTTAGAAAAACTAAAGGAAATGTTGGAAGACTTTTAGATGACAGTTGCCAAGAGGGTCTAATTTTTGCTGTTACTTATACTGTGGAAATTGGACCTTTTTATTTAACCAAATTTATTTTTGAAAATTGGTTACCAAGAAAGACTTCTTTTCACTGTTAAGTATAAGAGGGTAAATTTAAACAATTTTGTTTCATCAAGATAAGTATTTTCTGATGGTCAAATTTAAAAAAGATTAATAACTCTCGATAAATTTTGAACCTTAACAATTGAATAGACCAAGACAAGACGTTAATCATTTTTGGAGCGTAATAATCTATCCGCCAAGATCTTTCTGCTGAATAATTCGGCAAAACAAGTACTGCTAAGCTAAAAGCAAGGGAAGAAGAAAGGGAGCGATAAGTAAGAGTTTGAATATAGGGAGGGATACCCTATTCGCTATGAAGAAAATGAGGATAATGATACTTCTAAGGTTGAAGCCGGCTCATCCTGAACAGAGGCGGAGGTGAGATTCCTATGTTGCTAATTCAAGGCACTTGTCAATGTCAAAAAACTTAAATTTACATAGGAGGTTATTATGAAAGCAATAAAAGTTTATAGCATGAGAGTTGCGATGTTATGTAGACTTTATGATCTTAAATTAATTAATGATAAGGAATACACAAAAATAAAAAATAGAATAGAAAATGATTATAAAAAGAGAGATAGAAAGTAGTTAATCTTGTGATATAATAACACTGTAGAAAGATACAAAATGGGAAGGAGGTAAAATGAATACTAAAGTAAAATTAATAAAAGCTTCAAATACAGGAGCTAGAAATAGAAATGCACTACATTTAGATTTAAAACGAGTTGCAGCATATTGTCGAGTTAGCACTGATAGTAAAGACCAACTTGAATCATATAAATCGCAAGTTGATTATTACACAAATCTAATAAAAAATAATAAGAACTGGACTCTGGCTGGTATATATGCAGATGAAGCAACAACAGGAACAACTGCAACTAAAAGAGCAGATTTCATGAGACTAATTAGCGATTGCCAAAATGGAGATATAGACATGATAATTACTAAATCTATATCAAGATTTGCTAGAAATACATTAGATACCTTAAAATATGTAAGACTATTAAAGGAAAATAATGTTGGTGTAGTATTTGAAGAAGAAAATATAGATACTTTGACAATGGATGGAGAGTTACTATTGACAATATTAAGTTCAGTAGCTCAGCAAGAAGTAGAAAATACCTCAGCCCATGTAAAAAAAGGACTGAAAATGAAAATGGAAAAAGGGGAACTTATTGGTTTTCAAGGTTGCCTTTGATACGACTATGATCCTACAACAAAAAGTATCTCTATAAATGAAGAAGAAGCTAAGATTGTTAGATACATCTTTAAAAGATATTTAGAGGGCAATGGTGGCTCAGTCATTGGTAGGGAACTAGAAGAGCAAGGATATCTCACCCCTAGAGGTAAAACAAAATGGTCTGACACTACAGTGTTAGGAATAATTAAAAATGAAAAGTATATTGGCGATATACTAATGGGAAAGACTTTTACAGTTGATCCCATAACAAAAAGAAGACTAGCAAACTTTGGTGAATCTGATAAATACCACATTGAAAATCATCACGAGTCAATTATATCAAAAGAAGACTTTGAAAAGGCACAAGAGATTAGACTCAGGAGAGCACAAAACAGAAACACTATAGCTAACAAGGATAGAAAAAGAGAAAAACTATCAAGACAATACGCTTTTTCAAGTATGCTGGAATGTGGATTTTGTGGAGAGATACTTTCAAGAAGAACTTGGCACACCAGTTCCATTTACAAAAAAATTAACTGGCAATGTGTAAAGTCAACAAAAAAAGGTAAAAAATATTGCCCTCATTCAAAAGGAATACAAGAAGCAGCAATAGAAAAAGCTTTCGTTGAAAGCTATAGGCAATTATGTCATGCAGATTCAACAGTAATAGATGACTTTTTAAAAATTGTAGAAGAAGAAATAAATGATAATACTTTAGTCAAAGATTTGAAAAAGTTAGAAAACCAATTAAACAGAATCATTAGTCAAGAAAGAAAGTTAGTTGATCTTCATTTAGAAGATAGTATAGACGAAGAAGTTTATGCTAAAAAGTATAAAAAATTTACAAAACAAAAAGAAGAATTACTTGATGAAAAGAAAACACTAGAGCTAACTATCAAAGATGAAAACTCTATTAAAGAAAGACTAAAGCAATTTAAAAAGGTCTTAGAAAACAAAGAAATTATAGAGGAATTTAATAGAACAGTATTTGAAAGCATAGTTGATAAAGTCGTAGTGGGTAGAATTGATAAAGACGGAACAGTTCATCCTTATGACTTAACATTCTATTTCAAAACTGGAGTTAAAGATAGTCAAGATTCTAATAACTTTAAAGATAAAAGAAAAAATGCCAAAGACAATGACAGTGATAAATTGTGTTCCTACAAGAATGACGAGGATAAAAAATTATGTTCCCAATCAAAAGACAACGCACGTGGAGACGGTGGTATTGATGTCAAGGGTAAAAGAGAAAGTGTAACAGGAAGCCTGTAAATAAAGGATTTTCCAGGTTCGAGTGTAATAATCAAAT
>NZ_JASUSU010000073.1:0-8719 GCF_030445905.1 Oceanotoga sp.
AGAGATTTATTTTATTTTTTATTTGGTGTGGCTTTAAATGTACATGATTTAGGTCATACATATTCAAAATTTAAATTGAAATCTGGAGAATATTTTTATGTTGATTTATTTCCTTCATTAGTTAGAGATTTACACAATGAATTAACTTTAAATTTAATAGATGATAATTTTTTTGATATTTTAGCAATTGAAAATAAGTTTTCTAAATATTCAAAAACTTTAAATGAATTATTTGAAGATAAATCAAAAGAAATTATAAAGGCTATTAAGTTAATTTGTAAGTATCATAGAGGGTATTTACCTATTGATAGTAAAAAAAATAATAATAAAAAATTTGTAGATATTTTTGAAATTGATAATTCTCCTTTGAATGAAATAGTGGGATCTTTTGAGGATGATAATTTAAAAGAAATAATTATTCATTCTACAAGATGGATTAAATTTATAGATGGGACAGATGTTCAAAATGATAGAATAGTAACTAAAAGCTATCATGAAATGAAAAAACAAAGAACTTTTTTTGATCTTATAATTATGATAGATAAATTTTTAAAAGATAATGAAAATCTAAGTGATAATGATCAATTAAACTATTTTACAAATGAATTTAAATCTATAAAAAATATATTGAATTCTGAAAATCAAAATTATGATACTATAGAAAAAATAGCTAATTCAATTGAAGAGAATCTATATGAAAATATAAGATTACATATAAACAATGATGAAATTAAAAAACAAGATGAAGAAATTTCTTTAAATGTATTGAGTCAAATTAATAAAATTATATTCAAAGCAAGACAATTTCCACATTTTGATAAACATTTTGCAGTTAATTCTGTATTTCCTACGTGGTTTGAATGGTCAGATAAAAAAAACATTACTATAATCCATTTTAAATTAATAAAAAACCCAGATTTTAAAGGGGATAGTAAATATATTAATTCTATAAAAGAAAATATAAGTGAAGAACTTAATTTGGCTAATATAAGAATAAATGGTAAAAAACTTGAAATCCATTTTGATTATTAACTATAATTTAATTGAATATGTAAAAAAATAATTAAAAAATTTCTATATTGATGTATAAAAGTAGACTTACAGTCTACTTTTATACATTTTATTTAATACATCAAATAAAAATTTATCTTTATATCTTGGATTTAATGAATTAGTATTTTTATTATAATTATTTTTTATAACTTCTTCTAATAGTATTGACATTCCTCCTTCAGCATATTCTTCGATATCTTTAAAATAGTTATTAAAAAAACTTTCATTTTTCATTTCTTCAAAATTATAATTAATTTTATCAAATATCATACTGTAAAATGATAAAAATATTGATTTATCTGAATAATATGAACTATTAAATTCTTTTTGTTTTTTTTCTATTTTTTCTTTATGATTATTTTTAAATCCTATAACAGCACATAAATAAAATAAATCTTTTATTTCTAATTTTTCATCACATAAACTTTCATAAATACCACTATATTTTTCACTTATAAAAATTTTAAAATAATTAATTTTTCCAAATTCAACTTTATTAATCAAAATAATTACCTCCGAATAAATTAGTTTTATTTTCTATAATAGATATATATTCATTTTTTTTATTGATTTCATAATATTTTCCAAAATAATTAGTGTTTTTGATTATTGATTTGGTTTTATCTTCTAATTCTGTATCTGTTACTAACAATATCCATTGTGAACAAAACTGAGGTACATTTTCTATAATGCTTTTTCTATGTTCACTTGATAATCTTCCGAATGGTGTATCCATTATTAGTGGTATAGATAATGTGTTTTCTTCATTATTTTCATTTGCTATTTTTGCTAATGCATATATGAAAGATAATGAAACTAAGTGTTTTTGACCTGCGGATAAATTAGCTAAAAAATCATGTCCTTGTGAATTTAAGGATATTTCATATTTATCATTTATTTTTATAGAATCGATAAGGTTTTTATCTTTTTCATTTATTAATTTTTTTGTCATATTAGTTGATTCTTCACTTAAAGTTGTCCTAACTTTTTGAATATAATTATCTTTTATTTCATTTATAGTTTTTAAAAAATTATTTAGATATTTTTTTTTAATACTCAAATTCTTAATTTCTTTTTCTTCTTTTTCAAGTTTTTCTATTTCATTTAATAAATCTGTTTTTTTAATTTTTAATATTTTCATTTCTTTTTCTAAATTTTGAATTCCTGCTTCATTATTAATTAGATCTTTTTTTAAAGATTTTAAAGTGTTTTCAGAGTTGTCTAAATTACTTAATTTTTCAGATGATAAATTACTTAATTTTTCTTCTAAAGTCTCTATTTGTATTAAAATTTTTTCTCTATCATCTTTTGATTCATTTATATTTTTTAATATTTTAGATATTCTATCTTTTTTAGATTTTTTAGATTCTTTTAATATTTTTAAATTAATATAAAAATCTTCATAAAATCTTTTATAATCTGATTCACTATAATTATTTTTTAATTCTAATAATTTGTTATAACTTTCGGAATTTTTGTGAATAGGATTTCCGCAAATACATTTTTTATTTTCCAATAATTCATCTATTAATTCTATGGAATAATTTTGTATTTTGTCTTCTTTTTTTAATATCTTTATTTCTTCATAACATCTTTCTATTTTATCTAATAATAATAGGGTTATGTTTTTTCCTTTTATATATTCTAAAGATTCATTTTTTAGATCATTTAATCTTTTATCAATTTTATTTTTTTGTTCTTTTAAAATTTTTAAAGTATTTAAATTTTCTTTTGCTTTTATATTTTCTACTAATTTTAATTCTATATAATTTAATTCTTTTGTTATATAATTTTTTTCTAATTCATATTCTTTATTTTTTATATTTTTTTCAATTTCTAATTCTATCTTCTTTATAATAATATCTACGTTTTTTAAATTTAAATCTCTTATATTTATATAGTCATATTTATCATATCTAATAATTTTTTTACTTCTTTCTATAAAATTATCTATTTTGTATTTTTCAAAATAAGATAATTTTCTGATGTCTTTGAAATTAAAAGATGAATCAAAATTTTTATAACAAATTTCTTCGAATTTTTCTAAAATAGTATCATTATTATAACTGCTACTGGTTATAAAAGCTCCTTCTTTAAATTTAAAATCGTTAGAAAAATAATATTTTAAAATGCCGTACAACGAATATTTATTTAAGCAATTTGAATAATTAAATAATTTTTCTTTAAACATTTCAAATAATTTATAAGTAGGCATTATATCGTTTATTTTAAAATAATTATATAAATATTCTTTTATCTCATTTAATAAATTTTTTGATATATATACATTGTCTATATGAGTATAAGTGCCTCTATCTGATAATACAAGATATTTAGAATTATCAAATGAAGAACTTAAAGATCTAAAAGTTATATTAGTTTTTTTTAGTTTTAATATATCAAAATATTTTTCAGATAATAAATTTTTCAAAATGTTAAAATTAGATTTATTATTCTTATAACCTAATTTAAAATCATTTTTTACAACATATTCTATAAAAGATTTCTTTGTAAAGTTAGAATTACAATAAAAATAATCGTTAATTTTTGTATAATCATAATATAAAAATATATAATTAATTAAAAAATCGTCAATTTTTTCTTTTAAATAAAAATTATCATTAATAAATCTTTCTTTATCATAAAAAAAAAGATTAAAATCAATATATACTTTTTTTATTAAATTCTTAAATTTATCAGTAAAAAAAACGTTATTTTTAAAATCATATGATTCAATATTTAGAATATATTTTATAGTTTTAACTATGTTAATATCTAATTTATCTTTAAGTGAATTTAAATCAATTATATATTTATGATATGGTTCTGAATTTTTTACTAAAGTTAAAATTAATAATTTAAAATTTTTAAATTTCATAGATCTTAAAATATTCTTGTTTATTATTTGGCGAATTCTTTCTCTTGATAAATTAAGTTTATTTCCTATATTTTTTAAGGTACTTCCATTAGTATTTTCTTCAAATATAAAATATAAATTATCAAAGTTATCTTTTAGGTAGTTAATATAATAGTAATAATTAATAGAAATATAGTCATAAAAATTTATATTTTTATCTTTTAAATAATTAATAATATCTTCTATTAAATCAATTTTCAATCTAATATTAGAATCTTTAAAAAAATTAATGCTAAAAAAATCATCATCTGATTTATATTTATTATTTATAGTATAGTTATACAAGTTTTTGTAATTTTTTAATGAATTAATTCCAAAAACATTTTTTTTATTTAAATTATTAAAATTATCTTTGCAATTTTCGGGTAAATATTTTGAAGGCAAAAATAAAAATAAATATTTTTTTTCAACTTCAAATATGTATTTATCTTTTATATTATTATAAATTAGTAAATCTTTGTCAGAATTATTTAAAATAGGAAAGCTTGAAACTTTTTGATATTTTATAAAATCATAATCAATTTGAAAATTATTTAGAATAAAATAATTTTTATATTCTTTTATAATGCTTGATATACTTCTTATACTCACTTTATTATTTTTTAAAAAATATACTAAATTAATTTTTTTAATATTTTTAAAATTAGATAAATCGTTATCCTTAAAAATTTTTTTATTTTGATTAAATGTTTTGAATGAAAAAATATCATCAGTATTCATTAAATTCCTCCTTTGGATAAAATAATTTTTATTTTGCAAAAATTCATATAAAAAATACTCGGTATAAAAACCGAGTATTTTTTTATTTTGATTTATAAAATTTACATAAAAACAAATTTAAAAATTTTAGAAGATTTATGGAAAGGTTGTTTCAACCCATAAAGGATATATAAGGACTAATTATTTCATTGACGTGACTTCACTAAAGTTCTTTAAAGGTTTCTAACCCATAAAGGATATATAAGGACTTGTTGAACAAGATAAAAAACAAACAAGAAACAAAAAAACGTTTCTAACCCATAAAGGATATATAAGGACGCACCA
Organism: Oceanotoga sp.; assembly: GCF_030445905.1. NCBI lineage: Bacteria > Thermotogati > Thermotogota > Thermotogae > Petrotogales > Petrotogaceae > Oceanotoga > Oceanotoga sp. The sequence continues at coordinate 5,015 of NZ_JASUSU010000073.1, forward strand.
ATGAATCAAGTGATAAGTGGTGTTGCAAAGAAAGTTTCTAACCCATAAAGGATATATAAGGACATAAAGAAGATTTATTATAAAGAAAGAAAAAATAAAAGGGGTTTCTAACCCATAAAGGATATATAAGGACAAAAAATTAAGGTGAGCTTGAATGCATTAAAAGCGACAGGTTTCTAACCCATAAAGGATATATAAGGACAAAATACTTAAAATCAATATAGCGGATATACGTTATGCTGGTTTCTAACCCATAAAGGATATATAAGGACAACAGCTCCAAAGCAACAGTAAGTAACAAACCTTACGTAGGGTTTCTAACCCATAAAGGATATATAAGGACATAAGTAACGGTAAAGAAATTGTCTTCAAAAAAGAAGAAGCTTGTTTCTAACCCATAAAGGATATATAAGGACCTATTAAAGGAGCTTTAATAGCTCCTTTATTTTTTTGTTAGTTTCTAACCCATAAAGGATATATAAGGACCACCACACAGTACAAAATTTTGGGACGGCACAGTTGTTCGTTTCTAACCCATAAAGGATATATAAGGACCTAAAATCTGGAGCAATTAGTAAAGATAAGTCTAAACTCGTTTCTAACCCATAAAGGATATATAAGGACTATATCGGTTAAAGAATTTAACAAATATTTGAACGAAAACCGTTTCTAACCCATAAAGGATATATAAGGACGTATTTAGGATATACAAAGATACTTATTTAACTTAGGTATTTGTTTCTAACCCATAAAGGATATATAAGGACTTTTCATAATCTATTTGTTTAATATCTATATATTTGGTTTCTAACCCATAAAGGATATATAAGGACTCGACAGATTCTATAAGGCTACGGTCTTTAAGACCGTGTTTCTAACCCATAAAGGATATATAAGGACACCTTATATGTTTAAAACATATTTTAAAGCAAGATTTAAAAGGTTTCTAACCCATAAAGGATATATAAGGACTAGAAAAAAGGGTCAGAAATTTTTTAAGACCATTAAGAAGTTTCTAACCCATAAAGGATATATAAGGACAGAAAAAGATTTAAGAAAAAATGATTCGATTTGGAGTCATGTTTCTAACCCATAAAGGATATATAAGGACAAAAAGGAAGCGAAAGATTAGCGACGCTAAAATGTACGAGTTTCTAACCCATAAAGGATATATAAGGACCAAGATATGGCCAGTTAGGATTAATTTTTGTATTTGAGGGGTTTCTAACCCATAAAGGATATATAAGGACAAAATAAGATGCCAAAATTGATAGCAGGAGCTCACTTAACTAGTTTCTAACCCATAAAGGATATATAAGGACGACTAATAAGGTTTTTTTTACTATAAAAAGGAGGAAAAAGTTTCTAACCCATAAAGGATATATAAGGACTATTGTATAGTTTCGCCGAAAAAGTTGGTGAGACCAACCTTATGTGTGTTTCTAACCCATAAAGGATATATAAGGACAAAGAAAATGAGTGTATTAGAAGAATTTAGTAAATTAAGGTTTCTAACCCATAAAGGATATATAAGGACACAAAATTAAAAACAAGCAGTAAAAAAATTCACACCATGAGTTTCTAACCCATAAAGGATATATAAGGACCTAGAGTAAAAAAAGAAGTAAAAGAAGAAGTAACATTAGAGTTTCTAACCCATAAAGGATATATAAGGACCTGATTGAGTTAATACAAAGATTTCTACCTGAGGTAATACGTTTCTAACCCATAAAGGATATATAAGGACAAGAAAAATGTTTTGACCCGTGGAATGACCCCCGCAGGTGTTTCTAACCCATAAAGGATATATAAGGACAAAAAAAGGAGAGAATTTAAAAGAAATGTCTATATAAATGTTTCTAACCCATAAAGGATATATAAGGACTCACAGTTACGGTAAATATAGTATTGATGCAATTGAAGTGTTTCTAACCCATAAAGGATATATAAGGACAAGTAATGGTTAAATAGGTTCATAAAAATGGTGAATTGAATTCGTTTCTAACCCATAAAGGATATATAAGGACATGAAATAGAAAGAGGTGATATATGGATGTATGTTAATAGAGTTTCTAACCCATAAAGGATATATAAGGACCAAAATGTTTACTTGACACAGAGAATGAAAGATGATACAGTTTCTAACCCATAAAGGATATATAAGGACTATTATAATAAGGGGAGGTAACAAATATGAATAAATTCGAGTTTCTAACCCATAAAGGATATATAAGGACTAAAAAAGATCTTGAAAAAGGAGGAGATGGAAATATGAATTTGTTTCTAACCCATAAAGGATATATAAGGACTTATTTTGAAAGGAGGAGGAAAAAAATGAAAAGATTAAAAAGTTTCTAACCCATAAAGGATATATAAGGACAAGTAATAAAAAGAAAAATAAATAAAAAGGAAGGTGAAAACGTTTCTAACCCATAAAGGATATATAAGGACCAGGCAATGCAGTCGTGCATTACGAACAGGTAGTAAAATAGTTTCTAACCCATAAAGGATATATAAGGACATTATTTAGAAGAACAAGAAACAAAAATATCTGACAAGTTTCTAACCCATAAAGGATATATAAGGACATTATAAATAGAATAAAGGAGATGAAAAGAATGGGTAAGTTTCTAACCCATAAAGGATATATAAGGACGACACCACACTTGATGGATGGTTCTCTGTCCTTAGGGATAGTTTCTAACCCATAAAGGATATATAAGGACTTTTTCATTACTTCTTACCCTCCTTTAACTGTTGATACTCCGTTTCTAACCCATAAAGGATATATAAGGACGAAATTTAAGGAGGGTGTAAAATGATAGAAGACTACGGATTGTTTCTAACCCATAAAGGATATATAAGGACAATATATTGAATTCTTTCGTTATAGTTCGCCATAATATCGTTTCTAACCCATAAAGGATATATAAGGACTAAATCTTTTAATCTGATTTATGAATCAGAAGATTATAAGTTTCTAACCCATAAAGGATATATAAGGACCTTAAGGGTAAACGATGAAGAAGATCAAATAGAATACTCTGGTTTCTAACCCATAAAGGATATATAAGGACGCTCATTTATAGAGGTAACAAAAATCGAGAAAGGAGTAATAGTTTCTAACCCATAAAGGATATATAAGGACGAAAAAAAGATTAGGTTCTTATATAAATTCCAGCTCATTTAGTTTCTAACCCATAAAGGATATATAAGGACTATAATTATCGTATGTATTCCATGATCATTGATATCCCGTTTCTAACCCATAAAGGATATATAAGGACAATAATAAGAATAATTTTATAACTAAGGTTGCCGCCTGAAAGTTTCTAACCCATAAAGGATATATAAGGACAAAACCAGAACGCAAAGTAACGGACGAACAAGCAAAAGAGTTTCTAACCCATAAAGGATATATAAGGACAATGATTGAATTATCTGTTTTCGATAACTTTTTAGAACATGTTTCTAACCCATAAAGGATATATAAGGACAAAGGTTATGCAAGAGAAGCACAAAACAAAAAAAAGATGGGTTTCTAACCCATAAAGGATATATAAGGACAAAATAACTACAAAAAAATCAAAGGAGAGTGAATAAAATGTTTCTAACCCATAAAGGATATATAAGGACAGTAATAAGATATCTTATAAAAGATACAATATAATTATAACACAGAACAAAAAATAAATAAATAAGGAG
>NZ_JASUSU010000023.1:0-40612 GCF_030445905.1 Oceanotoga sp.
ACTCCTTTTATATTTTAATATTATTTATAAAACTATATATAAATTCCTTGAATTATTATAATTTAAATATAATTATAGCACTATATTTTAATTTTTAAAATATAATCAAATTTTTTAATTTTTGTTAAGTATGGTAAAATTATTATGAAGATTTTTTTACATACTTCAAAGGGGGAGATTTATATGGAGAACATTGTAAACGTGAACTTAAATGGAGAGGTTTACACTATAACAGATAGAACACCCTTTCCATTATTACTTTCTGAATATTTATATGAAGGCGATTTTGATCTTATGATGGTAGATTTAAAAGAAAAAAAAGACTTTATAAATGAATGTAAAACGTTAAAAGTTCTCATGGATAATATTCCAGGTATAAATTCTAACTTCATAACAAGTCCTTTTATTTTTAATGATTTTTTATCCTATATGGAAGAATTCAATATAAAAATAAATGATTTTAATCATGTTTCTTTAAATGGTTTAATAGATATAGTTTTGGATAGAGCTGATAAAAAAGATTTTGATATAGTAAAAAAAATATTATACTTCACATTAGATATTGATTCTAATTTTGCCCCTGCATATGAACTTTTAGGATCTATTCTAATTGAAGAAGGAAATTTTGAAGATGGAAAAAAGTCTCTCGAAAAAGCTGCAAAAATAGACCCTTGGAATATTGCCGCTTTGTCTGAACTAGGAGAGGCTTATTTTAATTTAAAAGAATATGATAAAGCGGCTGAAATTTGGAAAAAAGAAATAGAACTTGCTCCTAATAATTATGTAACTTATTTTATGATAACTGATGCTTATATGGAAGTAGACAAATATGATAAAGCAGCAAACATTTTAGAAAAATTTTTAAATAGATTTCCAAAAAGTATACTTGGAAAATTCCAACTTTCAAATATATATAAAGAATTATCAAGAAATATAGAAGCTGAAGGTCTTTTAAACGAAATTTTAAATTCTATTCCGGAATACGAGAGTGATATAGAGATATGGACTAAATTAATGATAGAAAACAATAAAAATAAAACAGTCATAAAATTTATAGAAAAATTCATCGAAAGATCTGAAAACAATGAACATTTCAAACTTTTATTAGTTATACCATATTTTAAATCTGGCGAAATAGAAAAAGCTAAAAAAATTTTTAAAAACTTAAAAGATGAATACTCATGGTATATATATGGCTTAAAAGATTCTTTCAATGCTGTTTTAAATAAAGATGAACTAAAGGAATTAGAACTGATATGACTTTTAAAAAAAAGTGCCTGTTGGGCACTTTAATTTTTTGTATAAATTTAATTCATTTCTTTTTATTTGAAAATTTCTTTGATATAATTATTATAAACTCTATAATATTTGCTGGATATATTGACTATAAAAAATTCATAATTCCAGATACTTCTGTAATAATAATTTTAATTGTATCTTTATTTAATTTTTCTATTTATAATTTAATAATTTCAATAATAATTTTTTTATTACTTCTAAATTTTTATAAAAAGAAAAAAATGGGATTTGGAGATGTAAAACTTTTAACAGTATTAAGTTTATATTTTGGATATGAAATTTTTTTTATAATAATATTTAGTATCATATTGATAATTATTTTAAATTTTAAAAAAGAACAAGCTAAAATACCTTTTGGTTTTTATATAATGTTTGGAGTATTAATAAATTTATTCATGAGGTGGTTTTATGATCCTTTACAAAATTATTGGTTCCCTTTTTGAAATTCCCGGAATTTTTATATTGATATGTTTTATAATGTTTTTATACTACTTAAAAAAAGAGAAACGTGTTAGAAAATTTCTTCTTTCTATATTGATAATAATATATATAATTTCAACTGGTTGGTTTTCAAGAATGCTTGTTTATCCTTTAGAAAATAAATATCCTCCATTTAAACTTCAAGGTAAAGAATTTTCAAATGATAATGGTATAATACTGACACTTGGTGGTGGAATAATATCTAATATTTCAGAAAACACAAATCAACTTTCAGATTCATCTATGCAAAGAATATATCAATCATATTTAATGTATAAAAATTTAAGATATCCCATAATAGTAACAGGAGGAAAAATTGAAGGGACAAAAAATCTTCCGGAAGCTTTTGTTATGAAAGATACATTGATAAAAATGGGAGTTGAACCAGAAGATATTTTTATAGAAATAAATGCTAGAAACACAGAAGAAAATGCTAAATTTGCATCTGATATAGCTAAATCTTTGAATAAGGATAAAATATATTTAGTTACTTCAGCTGTACATTTACCAAGGTCTATGAAAATATTCGAAAAATATTTTGAAGAAAATTTAATACCAATACCTACAGATTATCAACTTTCAAGAACAGAATTAAGTTGGTATGATTTTTTGCCAAAGATGGAATTTTTAAAAGCTACAGCAAGTGCATTACATGAATATATTGGTATTTTGTATTTGATGTTAAAAAATTAATTGAGGTGTTATTTTGATATATTTAATAATAGCAATATTTTTTAGTTCTTCAATAGCAATAATATTTAAAGTATCAGAACTCAATTCTCAAAGTAGATTAAATGTTACAACATTTAATTATGCAACTGCCTCAATAATAAGTGGGATTATGTCTTTAAGAATCCCACTTAATTTTGAAAATAACATAAATTTTTTTAATGAGTTTAAAAATGTAATAGAAACCCCCAACTTAATTTTAAGTAATAGTTCAAGTTTCATATGGAGCTTAATTATAGGAGTTCCTGCTGGATTATTCTTTTTTCTATCTTTTTTACTTTATCAAATAAATATTAAAGAAAATGGAGCTTCATTATCTGGTGCATTTTCAAAAATTGGAATTCTTGTTCCAATGATAATATCAATAATTTTATGGAAAGAATATCCAACTAAAATCCAATCTTTTGGTATAATTTTATCTTTAACTTCTATATTTCTAATAAATATTCCAAATAAAAATGAAAAAAAGAATTTTAATTATTTATTAATTTTATTATTATTAACGGGTGGAATGGCAGAATTTTCAAATAAATTATTCCAAAAATATGCTAAAACAGAAATTAAAAGTATATTTCTATTTTTTGTTTTTATATCAGCATTTTTGATAAGTTTAATTTTTTCAAAAAAAGATTTAAAAAAATTAACAAAAAAAGAAATTCTTACTGGTATATCAGTAGGAATTCCTAATTTATTTTCATCTTATTTTTTAATATTATCTTTAAATTATATAAAAACCTCTATAGCTTTCACAATTTATTCAATAGGAAGTATTTTAATAATAAATATAATAAGTTTTCTATTTTTTAAAGAAAGATTGAAAAAAATAGAAATAATAGGTATTTTTATCATTATATTATCTCTGTTTCTTTTAAATATTTAAATTAAATAATTTCTATCTCATCTAAAACATCTTTACTTAAATTTTCTGAAATTTGTTTTTTATTAACAGATTTAACAAATTTTTTTAAAACTATTACATTAAAACCTTTGTCTAATGCATCTTTTATTGTTTCTTTAACACATACATCTCCTGCAAGTCCTAAGATTATAAGATTTTCTATATCTTCTAATCTTAACCTTTCTTCAAGACCATTTGATTTTTTTAATTCATAATCATCATAAAATGCAGAATAACTATCAAATTCTTCAGATGTTCCCTTTTGAAATAAAAAATCATAGTATTCTATGAAAAGCTGATTACCAAATGTGCTTTTAACGCAATGAATTGGCCATTCTTTGAATGAAATATGATTTTTCGGATGATCATCTTTACTTGAAAAAATCTTTATACCTTCTTTTTTTATATCTTTTACAAAATTATTAATATCTTTTATCCAAAACTCATCAGTTCCTTTAACTGGAAGTTCTGATGGGCATCTTTCAGTAAAACCGTTTTGGCAATCAACACATAATAAAGCAGTATTCTTTAAATTAAATTTAGTTTTAATATATTCTAATATGTTCATTTTAAATCCCCCCATAAAGTTATTCTATAAATATTTTATCATATATAATATTATTTTTCCTTTAAAGTATTTTATTTGTAAAATATCTCTTATATAATATATATTGTATGTTCTAATTTTTCACAATCATTTAAAGGGGTGAATAATATGTATAAATTAGTATTAATAAGACACGGCGAAAGTGAGTGGAATAAAGAAAACAAATTCACAGGTTGGACAGATGTTAACCTTTCCGAAAAAGGTGTTAGTGAAGCTAAAAATGGTGGAAAACTATTAAAATCAGAAGGTTTTGAATTTGATATAGCTTTTACTTCAGTTTTGAAAAGAGCTATAAAAACTTTAAACTTTGTTTTAGATGAAATGGATCAAGATTGGATACCAGTAATTAAAGATTGGAGACTTAATGAAAGACATTATGGTGCATTACAAGGTTTAAATAAAGCAGAAACAGCTGAAAAACATGGAGATGAACAAGTGAAAATTTGGAGAAGAAGTTATGATATACAACCTCCAGCCTTAACAGAAGATGATGAAAGATATGCCGGAAAAGATAGAAGATATTCAAATCTTTCAAAAGAAGAATTACCATTAACAGAATGTTTGAAAGATACTGTTGAAAGATTCTTACCTTTATGGCATGAAGAAATAGCTCCTACAATAAAAGAAGGAAAAAAAGTTATAATTGCTGCTCATGGTAACTCATTAAGAGCTTTAGTAAAATATTTAGATAATGTATCAGAAGAAGAAATTGTTAGTTTAAATATTCCTACAGGAACACCTCTTGTTTATGAATTAGATGAAAATTTAAAACCAATTAAACATTATTATTTGGGAGATCAAGAAGCTATAAAAGCAGCAATGAATGCCGTTGCAAATCAAGGAAAATCCAAATAATTAAAAAAGCAGTTCAAAATGAACTGCTTTTTTTAATTAAAATATTTATCTATTAATTCTTTATATTTTCCATTTTCTCCTAATTTTTTTAAAGCATTATTTATTTCTAACATCAAATTTTCATCATCTTTTCTAAAGGCTATTGCATAACTTTCTTTCAATGAATCAGTATTTACAACTTTTATACCTTCATTATTTTTTATAATATTCTTAGCTGGTTCTGAATCTAATACTATAGCTTCAATTTTTCCATTTTTTAAATCTAATACAGCAGAATAAACATTTGAAAATCTTTTTAATATTGAATTATCTTTTTCTGTCATCAAAGCATCTCCAGTAAAACCTAAAACAACACCAACATTTTTATTTTCAAGATCTTCAAAACTTTTTATATAATTATTATCTTCATTTATAATTATTACTTGTTTGGCTTCATAATAAGAATTACTAAAATTGACATTTTCTTTTCTTTCTTCAGTTTCGGTCATTCCTGCAATTACCATATCAACTTTTTTACTCTGTAAAGCTGGTAAAAGACCATCAAAGTCCATATGTATAACCTTTATTTCTTTATTTAATATATTCCCAACTTCATTTATTAAATCTATATCAAAACCAACTATTTTATCTTTATCAAAATATTCAAAAGGAGGAAATTCAGCATTTGTTCCAACATATATAATATTATTCTCATTACATGAAACTAAAAAAATAGCCATAATAGTCAATAAAATACTAAGTAAAAATTTTTTCATATATCAACAACTCCCTATTTTAAATTAATTTTATTTAAGAAATCTAAAGTTCTTTTATTTTTTGGATTATTAAATAATATATCTGGTGATCCTTTTTCTATAATTTTTCCTTCATCCATGAACCAAATTTCATCTGATATATTTTTTGCAAAATTCATTTCATGTGTCACAATGAGCATAGTTATATCATCCTTGGATAAATCTCTTATAACATTCAAAACTTCTTGAACCATTTCTGGATCAAGTGCAGAAGTTGGTTCATCAAAAAGTATTATTTCAGGATTCATAGCCATAGCTCTCGCTATAGCTACTCTTTGTTTTTGCCCACCACTTAATTGAGATGGATATGAATTTATTTTATCTAAAAGTCCAACTTTATCAAGTAATTCATATGCATTTTTTTCAGCTTCTTTTTGAGTTTTTAGGCCTAATAAAATCGGAGCCAAAATTATATTATTTAAAACATTTTTATTGTTAAATAAATTAAAATTTTGAAAAACCATTGCTATATTTTTTCTTATATTACTAATATTTTTTTCATTTAAAATATTAGTGCCATTAATATATATTTCACCACTTTCTGGAATTTCTAATAAATTTATGCATCTTATTAAAGTTGATTTTCCAGAACCAGAAGGACCAATTATTGAAACTTTTTGACCTTTTCTAACTTCAATATTTATATCTTTTAAAATATGTTTATCAGAAAAATATTTATTTAATTTTTTTATTTTAATCATTTACTTTCATTCCTTTTTCTATTTTTTTCATTATCTTTGTAAAAATAAAAGTTAAAATCAAATAAATTATTCCAACTAATATTAAAGGTTCAATACCTCTATATGTCTGACTTGTTATAATTTTAGAAGAGGTTAATAAATCCATGCCACCAATAAATCCTACAATTGAAGTTTCTTTAAGCAAAGTTATAAATTCACTTATCAATGTTGGTAAAATAATTTTAATGGACTGAGGTACTATTATATTCTTCATAGTCATAGAATAACTGAGACCTAATGAATATGCTGCTTCTTTTTGGCCTTTATCAACTCCTTGTATTCCAGATCTTATAATTTCAGAAACATAAGCAGATGAATTTATACCAAAAGAAATAGAAGCTATTATAAATATAGGTGTATTTTTAAGATATCCAACAAATATTAAATTTGCAAATATCATTAATTGAACAACAGCTGGTGTACCTCTTATTAGATTAACATATAATTCTCCTATTTTTTCTAAAGGATTTAGAAATATTCCCCATTTTTTAAAAGGGTGAAATTCAAACAATCTCAAAAAAGCAATTAATATCCCCAATCCTAATCCAATTAAAGCCGCAAAAAATGTAACAGAAAGTGAAAAACCTAAACCTTTTAAAATATATAAATATCTTTCATTTTCTATAAAAATAAAACTCAAAGTTTCTAAATAATTCATTAAAATCTCCTCTCAATATAAATTTAATCTTTTTCATTATATTGAAAACTCCGTTTTTTAAACATTTGTATACCTCCTTATATAAAATAAAATGGAAGTCATACTAAGACTTCCACTTTTATATTAAAAATATATTTAGATATACAAAAATTAGTTCAAAAAATGATTATAATGAACATGAAGTCAATAGTATGATAAAATAATTATTCATTTCAAATGATCTTCGGTGATATCGCATTTTCATACTATTTCCTCCTTTTATTTTTTGATATTTTACAATATTTTTATTTACAAATCATGTGATATATGTTAATTTTATTAAATCAAATTATCTATATTAATCATTTCAAGCAAAGATAAAGCGGCATCGAATCCTTTATTTCCAGATTTTAATCCTGATCTATTAAAAGATTGTTCTAATGTATCTGAAGTTACAACTCCAAAACTTATAGGAATTTTAGAATTCAATGTTAAATGAGCTATTCCTTTTGAAACCTCATTTGAAACAATTTCAAAATGATATGTATCCCCTCTTATAATACATGCTAAAGCTATTATTCCATTATATTTTTCTGAATCTAAAATTTTATTACATAAATGTGGAATTTCAAAAGCTCCAGGAACAATATAAACATCTATATCCTCTTCTTTGACATCATGTCTTATTAAACAATCATTTGCACCTTTTAATAAATTATCTGTGATTGTAGAATTAAACCTTGAAATTACAATTGCTATTTTTTTATTTAATCCATTATATTTACCTTCATATATATTCATAATAACCTCCTTAAACATTCAAATTATGATTAAATCTAATTTTTTTTGTTTTCAAATAAAATTCATTATATTCATTAATTTCTCCATATAGATTTATACTTTCTTCTATATCTATACCATACTTAGATAATTGTTTTATTTTATCTGGATTATTAGTTAATAATTTTATTTTATTTACTTCCATAGCTTTGAGAATTTGAGCAGCATTTGAATAGTCTCTATTATCTGCTGGTAGTCCTATTACCTCATTAGCATCATAAGTATCTACACCTTTATCTTGAAGAGCGTAGGTTTTAATTTTATTTGTTATTCCTATATCTCTACCTTCTTGTCTCATATAAATTAAAATCCCATCATTTTCTGATATGAACTTTAAATAATTATTTAATTGACTTCCACAATCACATTTTAATGAACTCATCACATCACCTGTTACACATTCAGAATGAACTCTCACATAAGGTATCTTATTATAAAAATCACCTTTTTTTATGACAAAATGTTCTTTTTTATCAAGATTATTTTTAAAAGCTATTATCTCAAATTCTCCATATTTTGTTGGAAGTTTTGCTTTTGAAACCATAAAAATATTTTGAACTCTTTTTATATATTCTTCATAAATTTCATCAATAGTAATTACTCTAATTTGAAGTTCTTTTGCAAGATTTTCAATATATTTTAAATTATGAGACTCTCCATTATCATCTATTATTTCTACAAAAGAAGAAAATCTTTTATATCCTAAAATACTCATTAATTCAATAGAAGCTTCTGTATGACCTTTTCTATTATTAAGACCTCTTCCACCAATCAAACTAACATGACCAGGATAAGCAAAAAGTCCTATATTTGGATTTTCGGATAAAACAGATACAGTATTCGCTCTTTCAATAGAAGAAATACCTGTGTTTGAAAGCTTATAATCAATAGGAATATAAAAATTTGTGGAAAATTTTTCTTTATTATTAGATGGAAGTTTTATAAAACCTCCATCCAAAAGGATATTTTCATCTGCTGCTGTACATAACAATCCTCTACCTTTTTGTATAAATAAATTTATAATTTTTTCATCCATCAATTCAGATGGAAATACCATATCCCCTTCTATTTCTCTCTTAGTATCTAATATAATAACCGGTTTACCTAATTCAAAATCTTTTTTTATATTTTCAATATCCATACTTTTCACCTCTCGCATATCTATTTAAAATATCAATTTCATAATTAACATAATCATACATCTTCAAATCAAATAAATTTGTATTTAAATAAGTATGTGGAATAACTTGAATTACAAAAGAATCCATATATTTTTCGGCAATAGTCAAACTAATTCCATTTAGTGCAATTGCTCCTTTTCTTACAATTGCCCAATTTTCTTTTGGCATTTTAAATTCCATATAATAAGTATCAGAAATTTTCTTACAATTTAAAAATCTTATCATACCGTCTATATGACCAGTTACAATATGACCATCAAGTCTTCCATTAAACTTTAAAGCTCTTTCTATATTTAATTTTTTGGATATATTAATATTTGTAATTTTCTTAGTCTCTTCTCCAAGTGTAAATTGCAATTTACTTTCTGATAAAGAATCTACAGTTAAACAAACTCCATTAAGGGCTATAGAATCTCCTAATTTTATTTCTTTTGAAAAATTATTTATTACAATCTTATTGTTAAAAATATTAAAATCTGATTTTTTTTCTATTATTCCCGTAAACATCTTTTCAACTCCAACTTGATATTTTCTCCAATAATAAAACTATTCTTAATATGAAATTCTTTAATTTCTTTTAAATTTTCAAAAGGAGAAATACCTTTTCCAAATATTTTATTACTAATATAAACATTTATTTCATCTGAATAATCATAAAATAAAGAAATTATTTTTCCGCCGCCTTCTACAAGTACAGAATTAATATCCATTTTATTTATTTCTTTCAAAATATTTAAAATACTAAAATCTTTTATATAAACAATTTTTGTTATTTTTGAATCACAAATATAATTTTTAGAATTAGTAAAAATAATATTTTTACCTGGAATATTAAATATATTAAAGTCAGTACTTTTTATATCAAAATCTTTATCAATTACTATTCTTATTGGAGAAATACCTTCTAAATATCTCAAATTAAGTTTAGGATTATCTTTTAAAATAGTTCCAGCACCTACAAGAATAGATTGATATTTTTTTCTCATTTTATGAACATCAATTAAGGATTCTTTACATGTAAATCTACCTTTAATTGAATCATTATATATAAACCCATCTAAACTTTGTGCATATTTTATATTTATATATGGTATAGAATAATTCATACTTTTAATAAAAAATTTATTTAATTCTGTTATTTCATCTTTTAATATTCCTTCATCAACAATTACTCCATTTTTTCTGAGTTTTTCTATGCTTTTACCATTAACTTTTGGATTAGGATCTTTGATCCCAATAAATACTTTTTTAAATTTATACTTTAATATTTCATCAACACAGGGAGGTGTTTTACCATAATGAAAACAAGGTTCTAAAGTTATATAAATATTTGAATCTTTTATCTCATGACCTTTTTTCAATGCATTTTTTATAGCATTTACTTCGGCATGATCACCACCAAAATATTTATGATATCCTTTTGAAAGAATATGTCCATTTTTTTCTATAATTGCTCCAACCAAAGGATTAGGATTAGTATATCCAATAGCTTTTTTGGATTCTTCTAAAGCCATTCTCATATAAAATTCTTTAATTTAAATCACCTCCAAAATTTAAATATATAACAAAAAACCCCGGATTTCTCCGGGGTTTAAATTTATATAAATTGAAAAAATATATATAAATATATTTATTCTTCTTCTATCATCCAGACTTTACTGTCGGTTCCGGAATTACACCGGATCAACCAAAAAGGTTCGCGGACTTTACCGCCGGTCGGGAATTTCACCCTGCCCCGAAGAAGTGTTACACAAATATTATATCACATAAACTATTCAATACACAAAAAAGTAACATACAAAAAAATATTTGATGTATAATTGACATAGTATAGTTTGAGAGGTGATTTAATGAATATAAGAATAGAAAAATTAAAACAAAAAAACTTAAATTTATTTAAAATAATAGAAAGTAAATTCATATCTAATTTTAAAGTTGTACCAAAAATGAAAGATTCTCATTTATATTATGACCTACAAAGAATAGATCAATATGAAAAATCTTATTCATTTGATTTTGAACTTGAAAAATTTATTACTATGGAAGATCGGTGTATATACTTTGCTTTCTTAAAAAAAGAAATTGTTGGTTCAATAACACTAAAAAAAAGCTGGAATAATTTTGTTAATATAATGGATATAAGGGTTTCAAATAATTTTAGAAATATAGGTATAGGTAATAAATTAATTCAATCTTCAAAAATATGGGCAAAAATGAATAACTGCAGCGGATTATTTGTTGAAACTCAAAATACAAATTATCAAGCTTGTAAATTTTATGAATCTCTCGGATTTAAATTAAAAGGATTTGATGAATTATACTATATAGGATTTGAAAATTACGATGAAATAGCTTTATTTTGGTATTTATTGATATAATTAACTTTTTATAAAATCATTATTTTGACTATTATAAAGGGAATAATATAATCCTTTATTTTCTATTAATTCATTATGATTTCCATCTTCAATTATTCCATCTTCTGTTAAAACAATTATTCTGTCAGCATTTTTAACTGTACTCAATCTATGAGCAATTATAAAAGTTGTTCTATTTTTTGATAAATTTTCTATTGATTTTTGAATAATTTTTTCACTCTTATTATCTAAAGCCGAAGTTGCTTCATCAAGTATCAAAATAGAAGGGTTTTTTAGAAACATTCGAGCAATAGATAATCTTTGTTTTTGTCCACCAGATAATTTAACTCCTCTTTCACCTATGTAAGTATCATAACCATTTTCAAGATTCAAAATAAAATCATGAGCATTTGCTGCTTTTGATGCCTCGATAATTTCATCTTCTGAAGCATCCAATTTTCCATATCTTATATTTTCTAAAATACTACCAGAAAATAAAACTACATCTTGTTGTACAACTCCAACATTTTCTCTTAAAGATCTTAAAGTTACATTTTTTATATTTATTTGATCTATTAATATTTCTCCATCACTAATTTCATAAAATCTCGGTATTAAACTACATAAAGTTGTTTTTCCTGAACCAGAAGGACCAACTATTGCAATATTTTCACCCTTTTTAACAAAAAGATTTATGCTTTTTAAAATATTCTTACCTTCATCATATTTGAAAGTAACATTCTTAAATTGTACATTTCCTTCTACATTTTTTAATCTTAAAGCATTTGAAGAATCTTTTATATCTGGTTCTGTATCCATAATTTCTAAAAAACGTCTAAATCCTGCCGCTCCTTGTTGATATTGTTCAATAAATCTTAAAAGAACATTTAAAGGTGTTAAAAACTGTCCTATTAATATAGAATACGCAAAAAAATCCCCTATATTTATAATGTTTTTGTATACAAAAATTCCTCCAATTACAAGATTAATAACTATTGCCATATTAGAAAAAAAATTAACAACCGAATCAAATATTCCAATATGTTTAACTGCTTGTCTTCTTGCATCTCTTAAACTTTTATTATTTTCATCAAACTTCTTATTTTCATAGTCTTCATTTGTATAAGTTTGTACAACTCTTATGCCTGATATACTTTCAGAAATTTTAGCATTAATATTTGATGTTCTTCTTTTTAAATCTCTAAAGGCTTTTTCAAGTTTATTATTATAATAAATCATAAACCAAAACATAAACGGTATAATGGCAAAAGTTATTAATGTCAATTTTACATTAATAAACAGAAGAATTATGAAAGAACCTATTACTTTGATTGAAGAAATAAAAAGATTTTCTGGTCCATGATGAGCAACTTCAGAAATTTCAAACAAATCATTTACTATTCTAGACATTATATGACCAGTCTTATTATTATCATAAAATTTAAAAGATAATTTTTGAAGATGTTGATAAAGATCTTTTCTCATATCATATTGGATCTTTACTCCTAAAACATGTCCCCAATATCCTACAACATATTCTAAAAACATTCTAACTAAATATAAAACTGTTAAAAAAATTCCAAAAAATATTATTTTATTTAAATTTTTATTTGGAATCAAATCATTTAAAATATATCTCGAAATTAAAGGGTATACTAAATCAGAAACTGAAATCAAAAATGCAGCCGTCATATCAATTATAAATAAAAATTTATGTGGCTTATAATATTCTGCAAATCTTTTTAACACAAATTATCCCCTGCCTTCAATTTTATTAGATTATCCATAATAATTTTAATTTTTTTATTATTTATCAATGAAGATATATGAGCATTTATAGTTGTAATATTAAAGTAGTATTCTGTTGGAGTTGAATTTTTTAAGTTTAGTTTTTCAAAAATTTTTTTATACAGTTCTTCAAAAGAAAGTTTATTTTTATTATTAATAAAAATATTTATAATGATATCATTTATATCTTTTATTCTATTTATATTTAAATCAACTGTTTTATTTAAATCTTTTATGATATTTCCATGTGAAGGAACATATAAGTAATTTGAATAGTTCTTTATCAAATTTAAACCTTCAATCAATGAATCAATATTTATATAAAAAGATAATTTATGTTTATTTAAAATTTCCTCAGAGATCACAAGATCGCCACCAAAAATAACATTATCATATAAAATACTTAGATGGCCATAAGAATGTCCTTCATTTCTTATTAATTCAAATTCAAAATCTTTAACTTTAATTTTTTTAATATCGGACGATAATTTAATGTCTACAGTACAAGGATTTGAAAAAACAAATTTATTTTTGATTCTGTTTGGAGCATTTGCACCTAAAAATTGTGAATTGACTTTTAATTGAGGATTTTCTATAAAAATAGATTCTTTTTCATCTGCATATATAATCGGATTAAATATTTCTCTATAATAATAATTTTCACCACAATGGTCTGCATGTGAATGTGTATTAATTATTGCTATAAGATTTAAATTATTTTCTTTTATAAAATTACATACAAAATTTGTAGTTTTTCTATTACATCCTGTATCAATCAAAATTATTTCATTATTATTTTTTACATAACCTAAGTTAGTATCACCAGTAAAAAAGCCTACTTTTTTATTTATTGATATTTTACTCATAAGAATACCTCCAAACATTTATCATTATAACATTTAATTAGCTAACCTAACAAAAAAAATATGTTATAATTAAATAACACTATATTCGAATCCGAAAGGAGGAGCTATAATGAATGTACAAGGTGTATCAGCAATGATGTCAAATATGCAAGGAATGGAAACAGCAATGAAAATTTCAACTTCTGTAACAAGCAAAGCTTTAGATACAACAAAATTGATAGGTAACATGGTTATGGAAAATATAGAAAGCGCAAAAGTAGATCCAATGGTTAAAGATCCTAACAGAGGGCATAACTTAGATATATTAGTTTGATATAAAAATACTTAGGTTAATTAATTATATTAAAACCGTTTTTTAAAAACGGTTTTTTTTAATTTATAAAAAAAATATTAAAATTTTAAAATTGTTTATTATTAAGGTATAATAAATATGTATTTATTATTATCATTATTTATTATTGGGAGGATTTGTATGAAAGAACCTAAATTTAAGTTTATACACTGTTCTGATATACACTTAAATGATTTATATTATATGAATGATATAAATCAAGAAAACGACTCTAAAAATAAAATTAAAAGTTTTAAAACATTTGATAAACTAATATCAGATGCAATTGCTTTTGATGTTGATTTCATATTGATAAGTGGAGATTTAATAAACAAAAATATTTATTCTTTAAAAGCAAAAAAACATATAATTGAAAAATTTGATCATTTAAAACAATTCAATATAAATGTATATATTATAGGTGGTCAAATAGATGAATCAAAAGAAGTATTCTGGAAAGAATTCAATATTCCAGAAAATGTAAATTACTTTTCTAATTCAAGAACTCAAGTATTTCCATTTATAAAAAAAGATAAAGTAGTTGCAAATATATTTGGAATAAGCTTTAACGATTCTAACCCTAAAGAAAATCTTTCATATATGTTTACAAATAAGAGCAACGAAACTTTTTCAATTGGAATGATGTATGCAAATATAATGGAAATAAATGAAAACTTTAAAATAAATCCAGTGAGCATAGATGATTTAAAAAATAATACTATAAATTATTGGGCAATAGGTTCAGAACATACAAACAATATATTAAATGCCGATCCATATATTGTAAGTTCTGGAAGCTTAAGTGCTCATTCTTTAGATGATTTAGGAGAAAAAGGGTATTATTTAGTTGAAGTTAAAGGTAAAAGGATTCTAAACATTGATTTTCATCCAATATCAAATATAATATATGAAAATCTGGATATTCATATAAATAAATTGAAAAATATTGAAGAATTAAAAAAAGTAATCGATTCAAATATAAATAATTTGATAAACAAATATCAAAACAAATATATTTTTTTAAATATAATTTTAAAAGGCAAAGGATATCTTCATAAACATTTAAATGAACAAAATGTAGAAAAACTTTTTTTTGAATACAAAAATTTAACAAAATATAGCAACTCAATAATAAATTTAATAAATATAGAAAATGAAACTTTTCCGGATTTAGACTTTGAAATGAGGAAAAAAACAGATGATTTCATTTCAAGAACTATAAAAATATATGAAAACAATAAACAAAATTCAAAAAATTATATACTAAAAAATATACAAAATGAAAATTCTTATAAAAAAATAGAAAAATATTTAAATTATATAAAAGACGATGAATTCGATAAAATATATGAAAAATCTCTAATAAAAGCTTTTGACTATCTCGGTGGTGAAGAATATTGAAAGTAAAATCTTTATTTATAGAAAATTTTGGAATATTCAACAATTTTCATATTGAAAATTTTGATAAAAATATAAATTTAATATATGGTGAAAATGAATCTGGAAAAACAACCTTAAAAAACTTTATAAATTATATCTTTTTTGGAGAAAATTTAAATTATAGATCCAATGAAGATATAAATTTTGGTGGATATTTAGAAATAACTTCAAAAGAAAAATATTATAAAATAATAAGATATGAAAACAGCCTTTCCATAATAGATGAGAATGGAAAAATTGTTAATAAAAATCCTCAAGAACTCTTTTTAAACTCAATAGATTACAACACATATAATAAAATATTTTCCTTAAATATAAACGATCTTGAAAGACTGGATATCTCAGATAAAAATATAAATAATGTTATATTTTCTGCTGGAACTGGTCTTGGAAATAAATCAATCACTGAAATAATAAAAAATATAGAATTAAAAGAAGAAGAATTGATTTCTCTAAGAAATCAAGAAAAATTGATAAATAGAAAGATTGATAAAATAGATGAATTAGATGAAAATATAAAAAAATTAAATATAAAACTTCAAAAATATGATGATTATAATAATAAAATAAATAAAAACATTGAAAAGATAAATTCTATAGATTTAAATATAAAAGATTTTTTTAATAAAAAAGAAATTTATTCTATATCAAACAAAATTTTCCCTATGTTTCATGAAAAAAACAAATTAATAAATGAAATAAGTTCATTAGAATACTCTTCTTGTTTCCCAACTCGCGGAGATGAAAGATATTTAAACATTAAAAATCAGAAATATGAAACTGAAAAAACTATTAAAGAATTATCTTTGGAAATTAAAAACCTAAAAGCAGAAAAAGAAACAATAAAAATAAATGAAGATATATTATTAAATTCTGAATTGATAAAATATCTTTTTGAAAATAATTATGATTATAAAAAGAAAAAAATTGATTATGAAACTGCCAAAGATAAATATAACAACTTATCTTTAGAGTTAGAAGAACAATTAAAAATAATCGGTAAAGACTGGAATATAAACCGTCTTGAAGATACTCAAATAACATCTGATTCAAGAAATGTAGCATTTAAAATTTCGAAAAAACATCAAGATATTACCCAAGAAATAAAAACTCTTGAAAAACAATTAGAAATCGAAAAAATTAATATAAATAATTTAAACTTGGACAAAAATAAATTAATTGAAGAAAGAAGTAACATAAAAATAGATGATTTAAATGTTGAAAACATAAAAAATAAAAAAATAAAACTTTTTGAAATGCAAAAAATATTTACTCAAATAGAAAATTTAGTAAAAAGAAAAGATGAAATACAAAACGAAATTGATCATATAAATCAAAATATTGAGAAAATAAATTCAAAAAAAGATAATTTTGGAACATTTTTTGGAACTACTGGTTATATAATAATTTGGATATTATTAATGATTTCTGGTGGAGCAACTTTTTATTTTTTAAATAATATTGCTGGAATATCTATATCAATATTTTCATTTTTTATGATAATAATAGGGAAAATGAAATACAATAATGAAAATTTTAAATTAAATGATTTGAAAAATGAAATAGAAGAAAATAATGCTCTGATAGATGAAAAATATTCTCAAATAAAAAATATAAATAATCAAATAGAAAATTTTGCCCAAAAAAAAGTTCAAATATCAGAAGAAATCGAAATAAATCCAAATATATTAGAAAAAGAAATGGAATTAGAATTAATAAAAAATGAAAAAGCCCATGAAAATTATCAAAAATATATGAACTATTCAAATTCTATTGAAAACACCAATGAAAGAATAAATAATTCGAATAATTTGGTAGAAAAATACAATGATGAAATACAAAAATTAAAAAATGAACAAATGGAAATAGAAAATAAATGGAAAGAATGGTTAAAAGAAAAAAAATACGATGAATCATACACTCCATTCAACTTTGAAGGGTTTATAAACTCCATAAATCATTCAAAAAATATCTTAAGGGAATTCAGAAATGCTGAAAATATAATAAAAAAATTAAAAACTTTTATAGATGAATATGAAAATAAATTAAATCTTTTAAAATCAAAATTTGAAGAAAAATATGAATTAAATTCAATTCAAAATATCCATGAAGAATTATTAGAAAATATAAAAAATAATACTATAAAAGATTCTTTAGATAAAACAATAAAAGAAAAAGAAGCTATTTATAAAAATAAATTAGAATTTTTATCAAATCTTGATAATAATATATTAAATCTATTTAAAAAAGCTAATACAACAAATGAAGATGAATATTTTAAAGTCTCAGAAGATTTTAAAAAATTAACAATTCTAAAAGAAAATATAAATGATTTAGATAAACAAATGGATAACTATTTGAAAAACAATAAATATTTTTCTGAAATAATAGATATATTAAAAAATATAGATAAAACAACTATAGAAAAAACAATTGAAGATTGTGATGAATATATATCAAAATTAAAAAATAAAAAACTCTCTCTAAAAGAAGAAAATATAAACTTTGAAAAAGAAAAGATAGAACTTGAAAATCTTGAAGAATATATAGAATTAATTCAAAAAAGAGAAAATATAAAAAATACTATAATAAAAAATATAAAAAAATTATTAGAATTAAATACAAGTAAAAATATAATAAATGATACAGTAACTTTCTTTAAAAATAACAGAATTGCTGTTTTCAATACAGCCAGTAAAAATATTCAATTAATGACCGATTATAAATATAAACTAATATATAACGATGAAAAATTATTCTTAAAAGATAAAAAAAATATTGAAAAAAACAAAAATAAATGGAGCGATGGAACATTAGATCAAGTATATTTATCTTCAAGACTTGCTTTCATAGAAGAATATAATAAAAAATCATCATCTCTTCCTGTTGTATTAGATGATATACTAATAAAATTTGATTTATATAGAAAAAGAAAAGCACTCGAATTATTAATAGAATTCTCAAAAAATAATCAAATATTTGTATTTACTTGTAATAAAAAAACAAAAGAAATCTTCGAAAGTTTAAATAACGATTCTAAAATTTATACTTTAAAAAATGGAATATTAGAAAAATAAATGCTTTATTATATAAAGCATTTATTTTTTTAATTCAAATTTTTTATCCATTTTTTTCTGATATATCTAATAAAAAATAAAGTTCCTTTAAAAAATTCACCTATTATCATAGCAAAAAATATACCATTCAATTTAAAATCAAAAACAAATCCTAAAATATATGAAAGAGGGATTTGAATAATCCAAAAACCAAATAAAGTTATAAATAATATACTCCAAGTATCTCCTCCACTTCTTAAAATATAAGGAAAAATTATATTAGAAGTTTGACAAAAAATCAAAAATATCAAATAAATCATCAAACTTTTTCCAATAAATACAGAATTTTGACTTAATTTAAACCAATCAAAAATATTGTCATAAAATAAAATTATTATAAAACTCAAAATAGAAGTAATTAAAAAACTTAAAAAAATACTTTGTTTAGAATAAATATTAGCTTTTTCATAATCTTTTTTTCCTAAATATCCAGCTATAATACCAACACTTGCAGAAGCTAACGCTGAAATTGGAGTAAGAACAATACTTTGAAATATTTTTAAAACTTCAAAAATTGCCATTTGATCTGTTCCCAATCTAAAAATTAATGAAGTGTTTACAGTAGCAGCAAATTGCCAAACAGCGCCATCAATAGTCATTGGTAAAGAAATATATAATAATCTTTTTAAAATATTTTTATTAAAATTAAATTTAAAAATTATATTCTCAAATTTAAATCTTTTATAAACAAAAAAAATCAAAATAATAAATTCTAATATTCTTGCTAAAAAAGTAGCCCAAGCTGCCCCTAAAACTCCAAAATCTAAAATTATTATAAAAAAATAATCAAAGCAAACATTAAATATCATAGAAAATACAGTTGCTAACATCGGAAAAAAATTCTTTTTATTAGCAACAAAAAAACCCGAAAAAACAGAAGACAATATTATAAAAATAATCGATGGAATATTTATAAAAAAATATTCATAAGCCCTATCAAAAGCTATTCCATCAATTTTCATCCAACTTAAAAATGTATCAGACCACATATAAAAAATGCTCATCAATGATAAAGATAAGAAAATTGAAAAACTAATAGTATTATTAATTAATTTGTTAGTATATTCTTTATCATTTTTACCTTCGCTTTGTGATACTAAAATTGTAAAACCCGAAGAAAAAGAAAAAACAATAACCAAAAAAAGTGATATCAATTGATTAGCCCCACCAACACCAGCTATTGTATCTTCTCCAAGTTGACCAACAAAAATTTTGTCAATAGTTCCCAAAAGCATACGCAAAGTATTTTGTACTATTAATGGAAAAGAAATTAAAAAAATATCAACCAAAATATTAAATCTATTTTTCATAACTTAAAATATATACTCCTTTTTCAAAAAAAGAATCTTCATAGTATTCTTCAGTCAGTTCATCAAAATAAGTTCCTTTCAACAAATAATTATCATTTTTATTTACTAAAATCATAAATTTGTCTTCATTATAGACTTTATCAAAAATAAGAACATCTTCATCTTCTTTTAAAATATAATTCCCTTTAACAAGTGATTTGTTATTCTTTCTAAGATTTACAAGTTTTTTGAATAAATCAAATAAATATTTTTCTTTAATAGAATGATTATCTTTAAATTTCATAGAAACTCTACCAGATTCATGAAAATTTTTATAAGTTATATCTCCTTGAATACCTATTTCATTTCCATATTCAAACATTAAATTTCCACTAAGTGTAAATAAAAATTTCAATACCATTTCAAATTTCTTATAATCTCTACAAATATTAATAAATCTTGGTAAATCATGATTTTCCATGAAATATGTCAATTTAAAGTTTTTATTGTTCATAGAGTATGATTTAATTATTCTATTGAAAAATTGAGAATTATTAATTTTATCTTCCGCAAAAAACTCTATAATAGAATCATACATATAAAAATCAAACAAAGATGTAAAAGTAGTATTTCCATCAAACTCTTTAAAATGTTTTATAAGTTTATAATTATCATTAGAATCAGAAATATCATCCCAAACTTCTCCAAGCAAAATAATATCTTTATTTATATTTTTAAGTTCTATATAAAATTCACTCCAAAATTCTATAGGTAACCCTATTGCATGATCAAGCCTATAACCATCAATATTAAATTTTTCAACCCAATATTTCCCAACAGAAATTAAAAATTTTTTTGTTTCTAAATCTTCAACATTCCAAAACTTAAAAAGCCTTTGCCATCTATTTTCTTGAGGTGTTTTTGGATTTTCTGTAACGGGTCTAAACTGTGTAATCGTTTCCATTTCATAAAATTTAGATACATGATTAAGAACTAAATCAAAAATAACTTTAATATCATTTGAATGACATAAATTTATAAAATTATGCAATAATTTCTGACTTTTGAATTCATTTTTATCAAAAATATGAGTTGCAAGCTTAAAATAATTAACAGTATCATATCCGTGAGTAGTATCACTTTTAAAAATAGGTGCAAGATATATTAAATCAACCCCAAGTTCTTTAATATAATCAAAATTATCAATAATTCCTTTTAAATCTCCTTCTACTGAATTGCTCTCACAAAATCTATATTCATTTGGTAAAAAATCATTTTCTGAATCACCATTATAAAAGAATTTTACTAAAATATGATATCCAATAAACATATTTAACCTCCTGTACTATTTCTATAAACTATTTTATAGTTCATAGATATTTTATTTATAGAATTTTTTGATTTAATTTGTTGATACAATAAAACAGCAGCATTATAACCAAGTTGATACTTATCATAGCTAACACTAGTTAATGAAGGTGTTATGTATTTTACAATATCCATATCATCAAAACCACTAATCCAAACTCTTTTTGGAATATTTACATTTACACTTTTCAAATATGAAATACATGAAATAGCTATTGAATCATTGCAACATATTATTCCATCATAATCACTAATTTTATTATTATTAAAAAAATTTTCTATTATTTTATAAGATTCATCAATAGAAAAAGATGCTTCAAGAATCTTATAATTATGAATATTATTATTTTTTAATGTATTTTCAAAAGATTTTTTCCTAATTTGAGAACTATAATTATATTCTTGACCATTTATAAACAATAAATTTTTTTTATCATTTTTCAAATAAAATTCAACTATTTCTTTCATAGAACTATAATGATCTTGTATTACACAAGGAATATCTTTAAACTCATAATCTATAATGACAAAAGGTTTTTTATTTCCAAATTCTTTAATTTTACCATCAATTGAATTATCAATATACCATGGAAAATAAATTATTCCATCAACATTTTTATTCAATAAAAATTCAATATTTTCAACTTCACTTTTATACCTATCAGCTGATAGAAGAATTGAATAATTTTTTTTTGAAAAAAAATCTGTTATACCAAAAATAATTTTTCTAAAATATGTATCAACACCTGGAATAAAAACTCCAATAGTTTTAGTTTTCTTTGTAGTTAAACTTTGTGCATAAATATTTGGAGTGAAATCGGTTTCTTTTATGACTTTTAATACTTTTTCTCTTACTTCATCTCTTACACCTGATTTATTGTTCAAAACTCTTGATACTGTTGAAATAGAAACATCACACATCTTTGCTATTTCTTTCATTTTCATAACCTTTTTCACCCCCATTTAACTTATATTATCATAAAAAGATTTTTTTTGCAACCGGTTGCAGAATTTCATAATAATAAAAAGTTATTTTGATAACAAAAAAATAATAAAAAAAAGATAATATATAATATGAGATTATATGGAGGGAACAATATGTTTATAAAAACAAATGATGATTTAAAATTATATTATAATTTTAAAAATAATAATAAAAAAAATACTCTTTTTTTCATACATGGAGGACCTGGTGCTTCATCTTATTTCTTTGAAAAACATATGTCAGAACAAATATCAAAAAATTATAATTTATTAACTTATGACCAAAGAGGTTGTGGTAGATCTGATGGAAATAAAAATACCGATTATACTTTAAATACTTTATTAAATGATATAGATATAATAATAAAAAAACTTTCATTAGATAATATTAATCTGCTTTGTCATTCATTTGGTGGAATTTTAGGTTTAAATTATATACTTAAATATCAAAAAATAAAATCATTAATTCTTTTAAATTCAACTTTAAACTTTATAGATTCTATAAAATACCAAATAACTCAAATAAACAAAATATTAAATATAAAAAATGAAACCATAAATAATAATAAAATATTAAATGAATGGTTAAAAAAATTAAGTATATTAAATAAAGAAAATAAAATACATAAACTTTCTTTTTTCAAGTATGAAAATTACAAAAACTTTTTCAAAATAAATGAAATTGAAAATAAAGAAAATTTTCTACAACAATATGTTTTAAATTCTTCAGAATATTTCAAAAACTTTAATGAAAAAACCGACAAAATTCATATTCCAGTCTTAATAATCAATGGTATATATGACAATTCTGTAAATCCAAATGATTATAAAATAATGAAATTTAAAAACCTCTATATATCAAATATAAAAGGATCACATATGTTATATTATGAAAATCAAAAAGAATTTTTAAATGCAATTAATCATTTTTTGAATAATTCAAATATAAAAAATGAAACAATTTAATGTTTTCTTATTTAAATGAAATAAAAATAACTTTTTATTATTTGCTCAATTTTTTTAATTTAATTTTAAAGAAATGAAAAAGTTGTTTTTAAATATCGTTTTTAATTAACATTTATTAACAATAAATTACATATAATATTATATTTATGTAAATATAAATAATGTGTTTCTATTATATATATTAAATAAAAATTTTTATTGTTTTCATAAAATCCAAATCAAAAAAATAACAAAAATCAATAAAACACTTATAATGGGAAAAATTCTAATTATAAAATCATAAAATTCAAAAATGAAAAAACTTCTTATTAACATATCATCAATATAACTCCTATTTAATTTATTAAATTAAATTTACTTCATTTTAATCTATATAAATTTAATAGCTTTTTAATAGCTATAGTGTATTATTAATTGTGCAAGATTAATTAGCTTCAATTAAATCTTATTATTAACAAAAAACTTCAAAATACTTCAAATTCAAAATCTAATAAAAAATTCAAAAATCAAGCCATTAAAAGTGGTTCTATTTTTTTGTTTTTTTGTTTTTTTAACAAATAATAGTTCAGGAGGTAAACAATGAATAATGAATACAAATTAGAGGTTAAAAACCTTTATAAAGTTTTTGGTCCTAATCCAAAAAAAGTTTTTCCTTTAATAAAAAAAGGATTAACAAAAAGTGAAATACTAAAAAAAACAGGAAATACTATAGGTGTAAATGATGTGAGTTTTAACGTAAAAGAAAAAGAAATTTTTGTTGTAATGGGGCTTTCTGGAAGTGGAAAATCCACATTAATAAGATGTTTAAATAGATTGATAGAACCTACTTCAGGAGATATATTAATCGATGGTCAAGATATAGTTAAAACCAATAAAGAAGAATTGAGAAATATAAGAAGAAAAAAGTTAGCAATGGTTTTTCAAAAATTTGCTTTATTTCCACACAGAACTATATCTTCAAATGTTGAATATGGATTAGAAGTTCAAGGTGTAGACAAAGAAGAAAGAAAAGAAAAAGCATATGAAGCATTAGAAATGGTTGGTCTTAAAGGATATGAAGAACAAAAGCCAAATGAATTAAGTGGTGGAATGCAACAAAGAGTTGGCCTTGCAAGAGCTTTAGCAACAAATCCCGATATTTTATTAATGGATGAAGCATTTAGTGCTTTAGACCCTTTAATAAGAAAAGATATGCAAGATCAACTATTAGAACTTCAAGAAAGGCTACATAAAACAATAATATTTATAACTCATGATTTAGATGAAGCTTTAAAACTCGGAGATAGAATAGCAATAATGAAAGATGGTAGAGTAGTTCAAATTGGAAGTGCAGAAGAAATATTAACTAATCCAGCAAATGGTTATGTAAAAGATTTCGTTCAAGATGTTGATAGATCCAAAGTAATAAAAGCAGAAGCTATCATGCAAAAACCACTCGATAATCTTCTTCCTAAAGATACACCAAGAGTAGCTGTAAGAAAAATGAGAAAAGCTGGAATAGATTCTATTTTAGTAACAAAAAAAGATAGGACTTTAGAAGGTATAGTTACTATAGAAAAAGCTTCAAAAGCAGTTGAAAACGGAGAAACAACTATTGAAAATATTATAGAGAGAGATGTACATAAAGTTTCACCTGATATGCCAATCTTAGATATTTTACCAATGCATATAGAATATAATCATCCTGTCTGTGTAGTAAACGAAGAAAACAAACTTTTAGGAATAATTGTAAAAGTATCTGTTTTAGCAGGTATATTAGGGGAGGTAGATTAAAATTATCGATTTAAAAATAGGTAAAGGATTTGAAATAATAGTTAATTGGTTAAAAGATAATTGGGAACCTTTTTTTGATGGTGTAGCAAGTTTTATAAATTTTATAATATCTTCATTAGAAGATTTATTTACTTGGATTCCTTGGTATGTAATGTTAGCAATCTTAGTAGTAGTTGCTTGGAGAAAAACGGGAAAAGGTACAGCAATATTTACGTTTATAGGATTATTTTTAATACAAAGCATGGATCTTTGGTCAGAAACAATGCAAACACTTGCATTAGTAACAAGTTCAGCTTTACTTGCATTAATAATTGGAATTCCATTGGGTATATGGTCTTCAAAAAGTGATACTGTAAATAAAGTAATGAGACCTATTCTTGATTTCATGCAAACAATGCCAGCTTTCGTATATTTAATACCAGCTGTATTGTTTTTTGGTTTAGGTAAAGTTCCTGGTGCAGTAGCAACAATAATTTTCTCAATGCCACCAGCTGTAAGACTTACTAATCTTGCTATACGACAAGTTCCAGAAGATGTAGTTGAAGCAAGCCGTTCTTTTGGTTCTACATCATCACAAATGCTTTTTAAAGTTGAATTACCAATAGCAACTCCAACAATATTAGCCGGAATTAATCAAACTATTATGCTTGCATTATCAATGGTTGTTATATCTTCAATGATTGGTGCTGGCGGATTAGGTAAAAAAGTCTTAAATGGTATCACTCAATATAAAATTGGAATGGGATTTGAAAGTGGTTTAGCTGTTGTTATTCTTGCAATGATTCTCGATAGAATAACTCAATCATTAGGAAAAAAGAAATAATAATTCAAATACTATATAGGAGGGATTTTTTTGAAAAAAATCATATTATTTTTATTCATTACTATTATGGCATTAAACGTATTCGCTAAGGAAACTGTCAAACTTGCTTATGCAAATTGGGCTGAAGGTATTGCGATGACAAATCTCGCAAAAGTTATTTTAGAAGATGAAATGGGTTATGATGTTGAAACAACAATGGCTGATCCTGGATTAATATTTGTATCATTAGCTCAAGGAAATCAAGATGCATTTTTAGATGCTTGGTTACCAATAACACATGAAGCTTATATAAAACAATTTGGAGATAAATTAACTGATTTAGGATACAATTTTGAAGGTGCGAGAATAGGATTAGTTGTTCCTGAATATGTAAATATAAACTCTATAGAAGAATTAAATAATTCAAAAGATAAATTTGATTCTCAAATAGTGGGAATAGATGCTGGTGCAGGAATAATGAGTACTACATATAGTGCAATAGATGCTTATGACTTAGATCTTGAATTAATAGAAAGTTCAGGACCGGTTATGACAGCTTCATTAGCAAATGCAATAGATAAAAAAGAATGGATTGTAGTAACTGGATGGCAACCACATTGGAAATTTGCAAGATTTGATCTTAAATTCTTAGATGATCCAAAAGAAGTATATGGAAAAGCAGAAAATCTTCATACAATGGCAAGAAGAAATTTTATAATTGATATGCCAGAAGTTGCACAATTCCTAACACATTTTTACCTTAATTCACAACAACTTGGTTCATTAATGGATATGATTTCAAACAGTGATGATGCTGAAGATGCTGCAAGAGAATGGATTAAACAAAATAAAAAAGTTGTTGAAAATTGGATACCAAATAATTAATAATACAATAAAAACGGTATGATTATAAATCATACCGTTTTTTTATTTATATATAATATTATAAAAAAGATAACTATTGCTGGAAAAGTTAAAAATAAATAAGCCATAAAAATAGAACTATCTGCAACAAGTCCCATAACACCTGTAATTATCATCCCTCCAAAACCCGTTATTGCATAAAGAATTCCATTAAAAATAGCCAATTGATTAGAAGGGATTTTTTGATTTACAAATCTTTGAAAAACTGGAAAAATAGGTCCTATAAACAATCCTAATAAAACATACAAAAAAGATAATTTTAAAGTCAATAATAAAATTATAGAAATAAATATTCCAAATATACAAATTAAAAGTAATTTAAAATAACCTATTCTTTTAAGAACAAAATCAGATATAAGTCTTGAAAAAGTATAAAATAACCAAAACATACTGATAAAAAAAGCTGAGTAACTTTCAGAAAACAGAAAATAATCTACATGTAAATTAGAACTCCAAGTAACTACACCTTTTTCTATACCAGAATAAAACATAAAAAATATTAAAAAAATAATCACTAATTTATTCAAAAATAAATTTTTAAAACCTTTTTTATTAATACCACATTTATTGCTATCTTCCATAAAATATTTATTAAAAAAACTCAAAACAATAATTATCAACAAGATAAAAACTATCATGTAAATGAAATAAGATATCGGAACATTTTTTTTAATAAAAAATGATATTATAATTGGTGACAAAATACCACCCATACCAAACATACCATGATAAACTCCATAATTTTGATACTTTAAATCAAGCTGAGCAAATATTGTAGTCATAGTAAGTATAGATAAACTTATTCCAAAACCTATAATAAAAGAAGCTAAAATTAAAATTATATAATTAGAAGCTCCTACAAATAATAAAGATCCTAATATATTTAAAAAAAGTGAAATCAAAAAGACTCCCTGAGATCCCAAAAATGAAATCAAAATACCACCAAAAATATTACCTAAAAAACCTCCAACAGTATTAAAAATAGGAACCAATGAAGATTGAGAAATTGAAATCCCATAAGTCTCTTGAATATTCTTCATCAATGGTGGAATAAAGTTGGGTATCATTGCTATAAACACCATAGAAATAAAA
Source organism: Oceanotoga sp. (assembly GCF_030445905.1). Taxonomy (NCBI): domain Bacteria; kingdom Thermotogati; phylum Thermotogota; class Thermotogae; order Petrotogales; family Petrotogaceae; genus Oceanotoga; species Oceanotoga sp. Next base: position 28,157 of record NZ_JASUSU010000023.1, read on the forward strand.
ATAAAATACATAATTCTTTTTTGTGACATAAAATCTACTCCTTTTATTAAAAAAATATCAAATACAATTATAATAATTTATTGTAAATTAAACAATTACTAAAAATAAACATTGTTTTTTAAAATATAAATGGTATAATAAATTAGTAAGCTGGCACGTTGTCAGCTTACTTTTTATGTATTTCAAAAAATTTATAATTAATTATATTAAAATTCAAAAAAATTTGATATTATATTTTATTGAGGGGGGTGTACTTTTGAATACATCGATAAACTTAGATAATAATCAGAAAATTACAATCAAAAAACTTCTATTGAATTACTTTAAAAATGAAAAAATAACTAAAATAACTTTTAGAAAAGAAATTGTATACTTAAAATCTTCTGAAAAAAATCTAAAAATAATCATAAAAAACTTAGAAGAATATAATTGTGATTACTACTTAAAAATAAAAAATAATTGGGAATTACAAAAAAATATCAATCTCTTAGATTCAAAAATAAATAAACACAAAAAAGGAGCTTTAAATTTAAATAAAATGGACATTGAGAGACTAAAAAGAGGTGTTTCAAGATATATCAAAGCTAAATCAAATTTCTTAAAAAGAAAAGAATTCATAATTGAAATATCAAATAATCAAATAAATATAGACTTTTATTTAGATGATTATTTTATTATAGAAGTATTGGATCAAGAATTAAAATCATGTATATTATACATAAATGATAAAAAAGAATCCGAAGGGGATTTTGATCATATAATGTTTAATTTAGATATTTACTTTTCAAAAAAATACTTTTCTGATGAATTAATATAAAAAATTCAACTTCAAAAAAACAGTGGATTCCATTAAGAATCCACCTTTTTTAATTAAATATAATATGTTAAAATATATTATATTATAAAAGATAAAAAGAGGTGAAAATATTGAAAATAGAATCATATGAAACTGGACCAATTGGAACAAATGCTTATATAATAGATGAAAAAATAATAATAGATCCTGGATATGGAATATCAAATTATATAAACAAAGAAAAAGAATATGATGTTTGGCTTACACATGCTCATTTTGACCATATTAAAGGTATAAAAGAAATAAAAGTGAAAAATCTATATCTTCATCCAAAAGACTATGAACTTTTAAAAGATCCAGAAAAAAATCTTTCAATATATACTAATGAACCTTTTACAATAGACATACCTTATAAAGATATAAGCAATATTACAAGATTTATTCACACTCCTGGACATACTCCTGGTTCCATAATAATAATATTAGAAAATAATTTATTTACAGGAGATACTATATTTTCAGACAGCATAGGAAGAACTGATTTTCCTGGTTCATCATACGAAGACATGGAAAAATCTCTTATAAAAGTAAAAGAATTTTTACAAAAAAACAAAAATATTAAAAATATATATCCAGGTCATATGAACAAAACAACTAGAGAACTTATTTTAGAAACAAATCCATATTTATATTGAGGAGAGATATCATGAGTATTCAATTAATACCTGAAAAAATAGTTTATGGAGGATATGCATTAGCAAAATATGATAATGAAGTATATTTAATAGAAAATGCACTTCCAGGAGAACTAATTGAAATTGAAGTGTATAATAAAAAGAAATCTGTAAATTTTTCAAAAGTAACAAAAATAATAGAACCATCAAAAGATCGTGTCAAATCTGTATGCCCTCACTTTAATAAATGTGGAGGATGTGATCTATTAAATTATCGATATGAAAAACAAATAGAACAAAAAGAAAATATATTAAAAGAACAATTAAGAAGAATAGGTCATCTGAATATAGAAACAGAAAAATTTGAAAAATCCTTTAATAATTTAAATTATAGAAATAAAATGGAATTCACATTCTCAAAAGATGAAAATAATAATATAGTATTAGGATTAAATGAAAAAAAATCTCATAAAATAATAAATATAGAAAAATGTTATATAGCACCAGACTACTTTAATACTATAAGAAATACAGTAAAAGAAGTTGTAAAAGAATTAGATATCCCAATATATGACCCTAAAAAAAGAAAAGGTGTGTTAAAACATTTAGTAATAAAAAAATCTTCAAAAACAAATAAATTAATGATAATAATAGTAACTCATACAGAAACTCTTCCAAAGTCAAGAGAATTAAAACATTTATTATTACAAAAATTAAATTTTGACTCTTTAATACATGTAATGAACAGTTCTGATAAAGTAACTTTAAGAGGTCCTTATAAAACTCTTTTTGGAGAAGGAATATTAAAAGAAAATTTTGATGAATTCGAATATCAAATTCCTCCAACTTCATTTTTTCAAATAAATTATGATATAACAGAAAAAATATTACAATATATTTTAGAATATATAAAAACTAAAAACACCTCTAAAGATACTTTATTAGATCTTTATTGTGGTGTAGGCTTATTCAGTCTTTTTTATTCTCCTCTTTTTAAACATGTAACTGGTGTAGAATACTCAAAAAACTCTATAAAAGCTGCTAAATCTAATCTAAATATAAATTCAATAAAGAACATAAACTTTATTGCAGAAGATTCTTTACAATATATAAATCAAAGTATAGAAAAACAAAAAACATTTGATTATATTATAATAGATCCGCCAAGAAGTGGCCTTGGAGTTAAAGCTGCTGAAAAAATGTCTAAAATAACTAAAAAAACTTTAATATATATATCATGTGATCCGTCAACTCTTTCAAGAGATCTTAATATACTCAGTCAAAATGGTTTTAAAGTGGATTCCATAAAAGGGTTTGATATGTTTCCTAATACTCACCATATTGAGACGGTAGTATTGATGTCTAGAAAATAAAGAAGTGTTCTCTGGAAGGCTTGATATAAGCCTTCCAGAGTTTTTAGTGATAAATATTTTAGTTAGAAAAACGATGATTTCTTGCTTTGCGGGAACTAGTCCAAGAGAGGCTTTTGACCCTGTACAGAGTGGATTAGATGTCACTGACCCCGTACAGAACAGATTAGATGTCAGAGGGTCCGTACAGAGCAGAATGGATGTTTTTGTAAAACAGTAGGGGTTGGGAGAGTAGGTTGGATGTAAGTAAGTATATGAATTTACTATTGATTGCTTTGTTTCATCAAGGATTGGGGGTGAGAAATGTATGGGATATGATGATTTCAAGAGTAAAATTTGTGTCTACTATAATTTGTTTGAGAATACAAAAAATAAAGTTGCCAAATTTAAGTCGGCTCTTAATAAATTGGCTACCAATACACTTCCACAGAGAGATTGTGAGAGCCTTTTCCTAGTTCGGGATTTTAGAAATACTTCTAACCTAAATATTAATTTTATTTATGACAATATCATGTGTTATTATTCAGATAAGGAAAACGCGCTAATGGTTGGTGTTATCTGCCCGAATTGGAGTAATGGGTGGAGAAATATATCAAAGGATAAGTTCGTTTCTGAACAAATAGACTTTCTTTTCCATTTTATCTCACAGTATATTTATAGAAGCTATCAAGTTAATTTGATTGGAGCCATAGCATTGGCTACAGGCATTCCAACAGATTTTAGAGGGAATACATTAAAACGTACACATGGTGAATACGCAACACAAGAAATTGAAAAATTTAGAACTTTCATAGAGGAGAGCACTTCAGAATTAAGCTTAAAAACCTTAGGATACCTAAGGTTAATAAATGCACTTGATCCTTTTGTCAATAAATCTATATTTTACTATATAAGGTCTTTAGAATTACACAATTCCGATTTTACAGAAGAAGCATTAACAGCAGCTGATAATATGGTTGATGTGATATTTCAATCTATAAAAAAACGTAAGAATGCGCCTACACAGGAGCGTAAAGAAATGTGTAATTTTGTTTATGATGAAATTGGATTATATGATGAGACGGTTAAGTATAACTTAGAACGGCTTTACTTATTAAGGTGTAGATTCACAGCACATCCGTCAAAATCTAAATGGTGGGATTTTTATGAAATATACGAAGATGATATTGAACAAATAGGATTATCGATACGGAAATTATTGATATTATATTTAAAATATGAAAATAATAACCGCCAAATAGATGCAAATCCAACTTTGTGGAGTCGATGGTTCATGGAAAACTGTGATATTATATATGATGCAGTATGGTTTCACGAGATACCTTGATAGTATAACCGCATATGTTTAACTGCGGTGAGGAAGCAAGGAAGCGTTATGAGATTTAACTCATAGGCTGCCTTGCTTTTTTATCTATTCCGTAATATCAACTGTCAGTCCGGACCTAAATTCCACAGTAAATTTGTCTGCGTGGACAGTGACCTTTTCGATTAGTCTTCGCACTATGGCTTCATTGTATTTAGTAATGGTTGTGGGTTGACCTTTAAGGAAAGCGCTCATGTCCGTGATCCGCTTCTTGATTTCATCCTTGCTAGCACTGTCCAATTGAACTTTTTGCTTTTCTTCTCTCAAGGTGTAAATTTCATCCGCAACATCTTCATAATCGGATTTGGTGCTGGCCAGCTTGAGAAGTTCTGCCTGTAGTTCTCCTAATCTCTTGTCGATATCGGTTAGAGCCTGGTTGTTATCTTGGTTGATTACCGTGGCAATGTTGTTTTCTAAAATGGATAGGAAGGTGTCCTTATCACCCAAGGTTTCATTAATGGCTTTTATAATAATCTGTTCAATTACGCTTTCTTGAACAGTTCGAGCGTCGCAGAACAGCCCGGTGTTTTCAAGGCGGCTGACGCATCTCCAAACGATGGACTTCTTGCCGCGGTTATTCCAGTGGACTCTCCGGAAAACCTCTCCGCAGGTGCCGCAGATAATCATTTGTGAAAAGCAGTGGTTACTGCTGTAGGTTCTCTTTTTACCATTTGGGCTGGTGTGGACGATGCGCCGCCTGATCATCTCTTCCTGGACCTGCATGAAAATTTCACGCGGGATGATGGCTTCATGGCTATTTTCCACATAGTACTGGGGGACAAGACCATTGTTCTTGACGCGTTTCTTTGTGAGAAAGTCAACGGTGTATGTCTTCTGAAGAAGTGCATCCCCGATGTATTTTTCATTCCGGAGAATTTGATTGATGTTACTGGTATGCCATTTGTCTCGTCCAGCTCCATTTTTGATACCATCGGTTTCAAGTCCTCGGGCAATCTTTAGCATGCTGGCCCCTTCGAGGTACTCTCTATAAATTCGTTTTACAATCTCAGCTTCTTCTGGAACAATAACCAGTTTCTTGTTTTCATCCTTGGTGTAGCCTAGAAACCATTTGCAGTTCACTTGTATTTCGCCTTGTTGGTATCGGTATTGAAGTCCAAGCTTTACATTTTGGCTGAGCGACTGACTCTCTTGCTGTGCGAGGGAAGCCATGATGGTGAGCATAACCTCACCCTTGGAATCCATGGAGTTGATATTTTCCTTTTCAAAAAACACCGCGATGTTCTTATCCTTTTACGGGCATCTAATATCAGGGTTACGTAAAGTAATGATAATTGATGTTAGAGAGTATAGTAGGGAACGATTTTGCAAAGAAAATGCTTTATCAAAGTATCTAGTACCATATATATACTCAGAGGACCTAGATATAGAAGCTGAAAAATTCTTGCAAAGAAATTATCCCGATGCACTTGAAAATCTGATGCCTTTAGATATAGATGAGTTGTTGAATAATATGTGTCTTACAATGCATTATGCACCTTTGCCACCACATATTTTTGGAATGTCTTTTTTTAGTGAGACTGAAGTAGAAATATTTGAAGATAACATGGTAGATACACGCACAGAAACTATAGATGTTGGAACCATTTTAGTTAATCCAGATGTTTGTTTTATGAGAAATATTGGTTCTAACAACAACACGATAATTCATGAGTGTATCCACCATGATCTCCATTCGAATTTTTTTGAACTCCAAAAGTTGTTGAAGTCTGAATTAACTTCAATAAGCTGTGAAGCTGTCGAAGAATATGGAGATAATACTGACGAAATCGACAATGCTTTGCATTGGATGGAGTGGCAGGCTAATGTATTGGCACCTAAAATTATGATGCCATTAAAAACAACAACTCAGAAACTCAATGAGATATTGGATTATTTGCATAATCAAAATCCATTGTTACGAAGTGCTGAGGTTATGCAACTTGCTATAGAGGAGCTTGCAAACTTTTTTAACGTGTCAAAATTAGCTGCAAAACTGCGAGCAATTGATATTGGATTTCAGCAAGCCGCGGGAACATTTGTTTATGTAGGCGGAAAATACCATCCTCCATATTCATTTCTTAATGGCAAATTAGATAAAAATCAGACATTCGTAATTGACGAGATGAATGCTCTGTATGAAATAAGCATGTCAGAAGAACTTTATGAAATGGTCTACTCAGGTAAAGTTGTTTATATAAACGCTATGTTCTGCATAAATGATCCTAAATATGTAATACAACATGGTGACAATTCACTTGAGATGACAGAGTATGCGTTAGAACATGTTGATGAATGTTGCTTGGTTTTTGATAGAACTGATAGAATTAGTAGGCTTTATGATGATTCATTTTATAGAAGATGTTTCTTCTGCAGAGATGTTAACGCAACCGATTTTATTGAGGCAAAGTATGATCCTGAGTATAAAGATAATCAAAAGATTCAGGATCGTGTGCAAGAGACTTCAAAAGTTAGTGCTTATTCTATAGAAATGTCAGAAGAGCTTATGAACATGCCAGGTAGTTTCTCGAAAACATTGGAATACCACATAAAGAGAAGGGAGCTCACGAATGAGATTCTGGCAGAGCGGTCTGGATTAAGTGCAAGAATAATTAGTGATTATAGGAATAATGAGTCACTTACAAAAGAATTGCCTACAGTCATGGCACTATGTATAGGTTTAAACTTGCACCACCTTTACGCTGAAGATCTAATTGAGAAAGCGGGACATCAATGGAAGAAGACACCAGAACACATTTTATATAGATGGCTCTTGGTTTGGCATACAGATGAAACCCTAAGCCAGTGGAATAAGAGACTTGAAGATGCGGGGATTTCGCAACGTCTTCCAAGCAATAAACATAAAGCTTCATAATGTAGAAAGTGTTTTGAGTGTTTATTAAGTTAATTAAGATAGATTGAAAATAGATGAGCAGTAAATTATTAATCATAAATTTCCGATAAAAAGAGGTGTTTAGATGGGCAAAGATGAGGTCATTCAAGAAAAAGTAATAACGGAATGGATTATTTCAGGAAATCCCAAAAAATATAATGTGGTTAGTGCTTTTCATGAACTGGGGAAAGTAGATTGGAAGCAGAGTACGAATATTTCTGAAGGTGATATCGTATATATTTACGTTTCTGACACAATTCAAGCGGTATGTTTTAAATGTAGAGCAAATAAAGTTAATATGAAACAGCCGGATATTGAAGATAGTAAATTTAACGTTTCAGGGGAATTTGACGGAACTTATGGAAGATACATGGAACTAGAAATGTTAGAGGAATTTCCAGAAACTTTATTTTCTAGAAAGATATTAGAGAATTACGGATTCTCTTCACCACAGAGTCCAATACGACTTCCTGTACAATTGAAAACATACATGGACTTGATTCAAAAATTAAGGGATTCTGAAGAAATGGATCCTGATAAACACGATGGTACTTATGAGCTCGTTAGAGAAACTATAAGTGCTTATTCAGAAATGGATGATCTAAGTGTTTGTGATTACAATGACTTAAATCTTGTTTATCTTATGACGGTAGGTACATGGAAGCACAAAGTCATATCAAAGAAGAAAATTATTGATTCTAGTAATCTTCCTGGAAAAAGCAAAGAGACACTTAAGGCTTTACTTGATCTTATTTGGAAAAGAGCTCAAAACAAAGAGTATACAAATAGTGATGGGTCTTTTGGAATGTTTGGCACTGGTTTTTTTTCATTTAAGGGAAAGACAGATAAAGATTCTCCTCAAAAATTTATAAAAGCCTGTGTAGACATACTTGATATTGAAGATGATGATCAGATTTTCGATAGATTTGAAAAAGTGTTGGATAAAAAATATCATGGTATGAAAGCCGCATCTGCATCAATGGTATTACACTGCTTAAAACCATTTACATTTCCTATTTTCAATAGCAATATGGGCTCTGACAATATATACGTTTATCTTGGAATTGATCTAGATAAGAAAACAGAAGTACATACGTATATAAGGAACTGTCGCCAAGTAAAAAAATACAGAGACGAAAAATTTAATATAAAGAATTATAGAATTTTTGATATGGCTGCTTGGAACATAGGAAAAGAACACTCACAGACAGATATTGACTATATTGGTGTTCTTGATTATTTGGATAACAACCGAGATATTCCTTACTCAAATCCTGAAGCTCAAGGTGTTGAAGAGAAAGAAAAAAAACGTTTACTAGAAATTAAACATAAAGGTCAGGCTGCAGTAGCTGAAATGAAAAAAATGGTTGCTATTTGTAACGAATGGTTTGGGTTAGATAAATGTGAACCCATGTCATGGCTTGACGGCTCAAACACAAAAACAAGAAGATATCTATGGGCCCAGATGAAATATGGACAGTATGGGGATAATCCTATTAGTATCTCGATCTTTGTAGAGTTATCTGATGAAACTAATAAAAGTAGGTATCGTTTTAGTTTGGAAATAAAGAATGACAATTCGGATAAGTATCAGATGAAAAAATATCATAGTTTTTTGGATTTGCCAGTTGATACAGAAAACTCTCTTGTTTATGTTTCTGGAAGTAATGAATTTGGTGCCACAAAGGTTTTAAGTGAATCTGTAGATGAAATAAAGCAGAAAATTACTGATGGTGTATATAAAAAAGTTCAACTTTGTAGAGTCCAAGAGTGGGTGGATGAATTAGCCAATGATGATTATGAAAATGTAATGCTTGAGGCGATTGAATCATTGATCCCTTACTATGAGCACGTTCTAGGAATCGAAAATATAGCATACTGGCCAAGTTTAGAAGAGTATAATCCCAATATTAGTAAAGATGAATGGTTAAATATTTTATTAGACGAAGGAATCACTAGTAAAGAAGATTTAAAAATGTTCAAGTGCATGCTTGTAGAGGGTGGAGAATCAACATGGGCGAATCTCGCTACAAGGCATGGTAACACTGCTTCATCATACAATATGAGAGGAAGCAATTATGGCAAGAAAATTGTAGATGCAATCGATCACGTCACACTATGCCCGGATGGAGAAGAAAATAGATATTTTCCAATTCCTTTTGTTGGAAGAAATGTCGTAGAAGATGGGAATAAAAGATATTCATGGAAGCTTAGGGATGAGTTAAAGGAGGCATTAGAAGAGATGAACGTATCGAAAATGGATCTAACCAATTTGGAAGATCAAGACATTGAGTATGATAAAAATCTAATACTATATGGACCTCCTGGAACCGGAAAGACATATCATTCTTCCACATATGCAGTAGCAATTTGTGACAATAAGTCTTTGGATGAGTTAACCGATTATGATGCTGTCATGAAACGTTACAACGAGTTAAAGAATGAGCAACGTATTGTATTCACTACATTTCATCAATCATATGGGTACGAAGAGTTTATTGAAGGTATTAAACCTGTGATCTCAGATGAACGTTCTGATGGTAGCGGAGATGTATCTTATAAAGTTGTGCCAGGTATATTTAAAAGATTCTGTGAAACTGCAAAAAAATCAAAAGTGAAAATGGATAAATTTGATATACCAGAAGATGCATCGGTATGGAAAGCAACAGTGCGTACTTCTGTTAGCGAAGACTGCTTTAAAAATAATCGTGTACGTATTGATTGGGGGATAGAGAGTAAAGGTGCTTCAGCATTTGTTAATGACATGAAACTTGGTGACATTATTATAACTACAGATGGTTCGAGAAGTAAGATAAATGGTATTGCCGTTATCACAAAAGATGAAGCATATTCTCTTGATAGCGAAAATGATGCAACTACAAGAGATGTAATGTGGCTAGCAACACATATAGATGAAGATATAAAAGACATTAATATGAATAGGATGTTGCATAGGATGACCGTTGCCCGTGTTCCAGTCATGCAGGTTAGCGACATCGTCTCCTTAGCAAAAAAATATAACTCTGATCTATATAACACTGAAATTGAGCAAAATGAGAAACCATATGTATTTATAATAGATGAAATTAATAGAGGTAATATATCAAAAATATTTGGTGAATTGATTACCCTTATAGAGTGTACAAAGCGAGAAGGTATGCCAGAAGCTACTGAAGCTGTACTACCTTATTCAGGGGATCCTTTTAGTATACCTAAAAATGTTTATATACTTGGAACGATGAATACTGCTGATAGATCCATTGCTCTGATGGATACAGCATTAAGAAGAAGATTTAGCTTTTTAGAAATGATGCCTGAAACGGACATATTACGTTCCATAGGAGCAGATAAGGTTGGAGAACTAAATGTAGCAGATATGCTTGATGTAATCAATGAAAGAATTGGTTTTTTGTATGATAGAGAGCATACAATTGGGCATGCATTTTTTACAGATTTAAAGGATGACCCTTCAATTGAACGTTTGAAATGCATTTTTGAAAAATCAGTAATTCCTTTATTACAGGAGTACTTTTATGAAGACTACCAGAAAATCCAGATGGTCCTGGGTGATGATGGTAAAGAAAATCCTGACTTGAAATTTATAAAAGATGAAAAAGTGGTTGCTAAGGATATTTTCAAGGGTAATGTTGAAGATATTATAGATTTGCCAGAAAAGAAATATTCTATTAACAAAAAAGCCTTGTCCAATATTCAAAGCTATATCGAGATAAAGTAAAGTGTGGTGAGAAAGCATGGGTAAACCGTTTGAGGTAAGAGAATATGATTCAATTATCTGCAATAGTGATTATAAAAATGAAAATAAATACAAGTACCTTATTAAAAAGGAATTTGATAACCTAGAAACGTTTATCTATGAATTTTCGGGAAGTAAAGAAAATGCAGATGTATTAGATTTTATGCGTATAGGGTATCGAAGAAATGTTGGTGAGACAATTACCATCAAGAATTATGTTGGTCTAATTCAGATGAAGGATGGGTTTCAGGTTCAAGTTCTACCAAAGATTTCATTTGGAGATGGAGAAGATCCAGGAAATGTTAAGACTAAGAGAGTTTTTCTGCGCATGTTACGTAGTATGAAAGACTTTCCAAGTAAGGTTTTCAATGACGCTAGTCTTAAAATAGATCATATGAATCTATATGAAATTTTTATTAATATGTATCTACAGGAAGTTCGTCATTTGGTGAAACGAGGCATTAAGTCAGCTTATATATCTCAAGAGGATAATCTGCGGTATTACAAGGGAAAGCTTCTGGTAGGACAGCATTTACGTAACAATTTAGTGCATAAAGAACGTTTTTATGTTGGGTATGAAGAGTTCTTAATGAATAGGCCAGAAAATAAGCTGGTGAAATCAACTTTAGAGAAACTGCAGAAAATAACTACCAGTGCAGAAAATTCAAAAGAGATAAGACAGTTACTTACTGCTTTTGAGTTGGTTGAATCATCTGTAAATTATCAAAAGGATTTTTCTAAAGTAGTTATAGATAGGAATACAAAAGACTATGAAATGTTAATGCAATGGTCAAAAGTATTTCTAATGAATAAGAGTTTTACTACCTTTTCTGGTGCTACAACATCAAGAGCTTTACTGTTTCCAATGGAAAGTGTATATGAAAGTTATGTAGCCCTACAAATGAAAAAAGCATTTCGGCCGATTGGTTGGGAGGTATCAAGTCAAGATAAAGGACATTATTTGTTTGTTGAGCCGAGAAGACAATTTGCATTAAGACCTGATATTGTTCTTAGAAAGAATGATCGTATAATAATTCTGGATACTAAGTGGAAAAATCTTATTAATGATGAAAGAGCCAATTACGGAATTCATCAAAGTGATATGTATCAGATGTATGCTTATTCCAAAAAATATGAAACAGCTGAAATATGGTTGTTGTACCCCACTAACGACGAAATGAGAAACACGAGTCATATAAAATTCGATAGCGGTGATGGGACGACTGTAAATTTGTTTTTTGTTGATGTAGCAGATATTGAGTTAAGCCTCACGAAATTAAAAAGCATATTAGAAGTAGAACGATAAATTATAATGATCCAGCATGGTTCGGGTACATAAAAGATTGACTTGTTTCCACTAACGGATAAAAAGTATAATAGTTGTATAAATATGTTTCCGCATACGGAGAGTGGTATCAAAAGTAGCCTGGACAAATTTCCACATACGGATAAATGTAAAAAAACACTCAAGACATCAAGATGAGCCTATCGGGCCATATTGAGACATGCATACTTTTGTCCCGCAAAAATTAGTAAATATCTCACTGTACTTATAAACAGGAAAATTGAATAAAATAGATTTTAATGACTATTCAAACTTGTTATATGA
>NZ_JASUSU010000074.1:0-8255 GCF_030445905.1 Oceanotoga sp.
GGATTTAAAGGTCGGCTAAAATGGCTGAAAAAAATTAACCCCGTTTTATGGTCCACAGTTTTATTGCTTTTTTTTATGGGTTATGAAATTGGCAATGATGATTCTTTGATTTCTCAAATAACAGAAATAGGATTAACCGCCTTATACATTGCAGTTTTTTCAATTATTGGGAGCATTATCTTTACCTCTATTTACGAAAAGTTCTTTAAAAAGGAGAAATCTAAATGATACTGCTTTTATCTGCAGTTACTGCCGGAATAGTATCTGGTATTTACTTTAACTTCCATATACCGAGCAATTTAACAACTATCTTATTAATGTTTTTAGTTTTTAGTGTTGGGGTTGATATAGGAAGTGAAGAAAAGATCCTCTCAAAATTAAAAGCAAGCATGAAAAATATACTCTTTCAATCAATTTTAACTATATTAGGCAGTCTTACCTTTGGATCTCTGGCAATATTTTTTACGGGCTTGAATTTAAAAGAATCCCTAGGAGCTTCCGCAGGATTCGGTTGGTATTCTCTTTCAGGGGTTATGATAACCAATCTCTATTCTCCTGTTTTAGGAGCAATCTCTTTTACTGCAAATGTAATTAGAGAAGTTTTGGCGATAATTTTAATTCCTATAGTTGCAAAATGGTCTCCTTTAGGAGCAGTATCAATTGGGGGAGCAACTTCTATGGATTCAATGCTTGGAGTAATTTCAAAAAGCACCGATAAAGAAACTACTTTAATCGCCTTTGGTCAGGGAGTAATTCTTTCAATCTCGGTTCCTATTCTCCTAACAATCATTTTTTAAAATGACTGGGTTTATTTAACCGGAATGAATTTGTTTCTTCCAAATATTTGCTAAGTCTTTCTATTCACAATTTGCGCATTGCTAATATTTCTTTTGCTGCGTTGAGTAAAAAAAATCTTGAAAAATATAAGCCGATAATATAAAATAATATTAAACTATTATTGTGGGGGTGTTTTTATGAAAAAGGGAACAGAGATTTCGCTTTTTTTAGTTGTAATAATATTATTGGGGATAAGTATATTTTTTAATTACAAAATGTATGAACTGATTTCTAACAATACAACTATATTTCATGAGGAAAGTGAAAATGATTCTAAAACATTTGAAAAGTCTATACAATTATTAAAAGATGGAGACATTTTAAATGCAAATAATTATTTTATAAATTTCATTAATAAAGAAAAAAACAAATTTCAATATTTGGATAGTTACTCCAAAGAATATGTTCAAACGTTAAAAGATATACCTGATGTTTCGTTAAAAACAACATATCTAAATGATTATATATCTTTTTTATATAATCAATATCTAACAATAAAATCAGAAAATATAGATAATTTAACAGATTTAATATCTGAACTGGAAAATACATTAATTGGATATTACAATGAAGTTGAAGAAGACATGTTTCAAGATAATGAAACTATTTCTAATAATGAAATAACCGCTTATATCACGAATATTCTAAAAAAACCGGTTAATAATTTTCAAGAATATCAAGAAAATAAGAATAGTATCTATAATTATTTATACGAAGACTTTTCCGATCAAGAAGTTTTAGACAAAGTTAACACCTGGGAAGAAAAATGGGATAATTATTTTTTGATTTTAGATTTAACAGAACAAGGTAAAAAGTATTTAGATGCCTGTGATAATAAAAAAGACAATAATGAAATATATTTAGCAAAAGCAAACGAAATAAAAATGACATTAATATCTTATTTACCGCTTTTGAAAGCTGGAGAATCAGAATCAAATAAAATAATAAATGATTTTATTAATTTCTATGATAATTTCCTACTGAAAAAAGAAGAACAAATTTATAACGCTCTAAAAGCGAGAAATGATGAAATAATTGCAAGTAAGGATAAATACTATGCAAAAATAAATAACCTAAACAATTTAAAGATTGATTTAAATAATAAATATGCGAGTCTGGACTCTGAAACATATAAAGTAAAATTTGAAGAATTAAATAAAGAAATAACCTATGAAATTCAAAGTTTACAAAAAACTCTTTACAATGCTTACCAAAGATATGCCTTACAAAATTTTGAAGATTATTTCAATTATTCTAAGAGTTTAACATTGAATAGTGAAGAATCTAGAAAGTTGTTAGAATTATGCTTAGGTGATTTAGATACAACTCTACTGAATCAAGATGTAATGATGATATATAATGAAATCTATTCAAAAATATATAGTAAGTTAAACGCAGAAGAAAAAATATCCGCAAGTTTATACTTATTAGATTCTAAGAAAAAGGCATTAGAAGACTTTTAAGGGGTATAAAAATGCGAAATTTAAAAATGATAATAATAATAGTAATATTAATACCAAGTTACTCTTTTTCTGTAATGTTTGGGGAGATAGAAACAACAGAAAACACTCTGAGAATTCTATCAAACTCAGCTAGAATCATTAAAAATGAATATATTTACAACACTTCTCAATATCCAAATTATTTAATAACTCAACCTTACATAAATAACTTTAACAAGTACAAAGGTAATATATCCGAAAATATAATGGATCAATTTTTTCTAAAAGATGGTTGGCATAGAGTAATTCCATCTTTAAATAACAATGGAATAGATGGATTATATTTAAAATACAAAAATGATAGTCCAGTAGACATGATAGTTTCAGAATCAAAGTATGGTACTTCAAAGTTAGGGAACACATCTCATGGGAAACAAATGAGTCCAACCTGGATAAAGAATAATATAAGCAATCTAAAAAAAGATTTTTTAGAAATAAAATTTGATCCAAACATAGATATAAAAAAAGCTAGTGATAGTTTTGACCTTCCTATCTCCGGAAATAAAAGTGTGAAGGTTTATAGAATAAATAATAGGCTCTACATAAAAGATACTAAAAATATAGAATTAGTTAAAAAATCTATAAACAATCACGTAAAATATCTTGAAGGAATAGAAAACGGCAACCTAAATTATAGGAGAAGGCTTTTTAATTTCAACTTTGAAAACAATAATAATGTCTCAATTAAAATAATTGATATGGACAGTCAGAAAGTAACTCTCTTAAAAACTGAAAATTTTAAAAATCTTCCTCCATCGCATAGGAATGCAATTAAAAATGGAATAATTAAAAATGACATGACAGAATTAATTAAACAAGGGTATAATAAAAAAGCTGCCTATAATAAAGCTACTAAACAATTTGAAACCAGGCTAAAAAATAATGAATTACATAAATATAGCACTTCACAAATTTATAAGGTAAATCCATTATTAACAGATGCTTTAAAAATAGGATTTACATCAATTGGTATATCATTACTGGAAGAATTTATTCTAAGTAATATAACGGGTCAAAAAATAAATTGGAATAGAACTTTTCTAAGGTCCGCACTTATAGGTTCAGTTGAAACACCCATAGTACTATATTCAAGATTTGTAAAAAACCCAAGTCCTTTAGTCTCAAATTTATATATGCTAGCAGGGATTACAGCAGTTGATTTACTTTTAAGCTGGATTTCTGGAGATCTAACCAAAGAAACAATTTTAAATACCACTATTTCTTTTGGTGGTACACTGGCAGCAACTTTAATGGTTGAACCTGTTGTAAAAAGTGTTTTAATGTTTATAGCCACGAATTTTGGAGAAGCATCAACTGGTGTAGCTATTTCATCATTATCTGGTGCCGCTGCTAAAAAAGCTGCATTAGCTTGGCTTGGTGGAGGAGCATTATCAGCAGGTGGCGGCGGGATTGCTGCAGGTACAGCTTTAATTGCCGGAATTTCCGTGGGAGTTGTTGTTGTTACCATAATAGTTTATCAAGGATATAAAGCTTTTAAAAACCATCAACTAGATAATCTTATAAGAGAAGATACAATTCAATATTTAAAAGTGAAATATGAGTAAATTCCCATTGAGCTAAAGACTCAATGGTTTCCTTTCACCTTGAATTTATAAATAAATATTACATATCCAAAACATAAGCTAATCTTTTTTTATCTCTATTTTATCTTCCTCATTTAAGCTAAAACATTTTTTATTCAAAAATGTTTTATCAACAGTAAATATTTGTGCGCAGTCAACAATAGAATCTTTATTTAGATTTTTATATTTAGATTTTTCTAATTTATAATTATGAAAATACTTCAATTGATTATTTTTTGAATCACTACTTTAAAAATATATTTCTGTCAAACTGTTGAAATCCTCATTTATTCTTATATCATCATAGTCATTACTTTTATAACATTCTTTATTAGCTTCTTTAGCTAATAATTTAGCCCTATTATAGGCATATTCTGCTTTAATTTCTGATATTTTATAATCATCTAAATTTTCATTTCTATACTTAACAAAAAAATAAGGAATAATCTGATTAAATTCAGATAAAATCCAAGGAGCATCACGATGGCTTTCTTCTTCTAATTCCTTACCGTTTTTCATTTCATTTTCATGCCATACCTCTCTAATAATTTTTAATTCATTTATTTCAAAAAGGTCTAAATTAGGTTCAACAATTTTTTCTAATTTGTGAATAGTATAGATCTTATTTTCTCCTAGAACTTGTATTTTTTCTTTTTTTAAAAGTTTATTATTAACCATTTCTTCTATTATTTTTTGATAATCTTCTATAACAGGACCTCTTGGATATTTTACATAATTATAACCAGTTATTGGTTTTGAAAATTTCTCATAATATTTAAAATCAGTAAAGTATAAAAGTTTATTTATTTTTTTATACCATCAAAATTTTGAAAATTTGAAATATATAGCAGAATTAGATTAAATAATTTTGTTTTGTTTTTCTTCATAACTCCACCTCCACCTACAAATTATACCTAAGTTATACTAAAAAAATTTAAATTAAACATATTTTTACAATAATGAACTAGAGATACTTTTAATTATAATTATGACATCATTTTTTATGATTTTTATATATTGCCTCGACTAAACAAAGTGCAAGGAAAAGGAGCTTCAGCCAAATTTCTTAAAAAATTAATTTTCCGCTGAAATGCCTTTGGAGAGTTGCTGCCCTTGCAATATGTTTGTGAAATTTTCAATATAAACAGTAAATTTTAAACATTGTGATATTGATTTTTACCGCTCTCAGTATAACCGAATAACCTTTAACCTCTATCTTTTGTCTACAACTTCAATATCTCTTATGTATACCACTAGACTAAAACTCAAAATATTGCACGTATAGTCCTTAGTCAGTTGATTTTCTCTTCCAACAGAAAAACTGTTAAAGAATTATAGTTTAATTTAATAAAAGAACACTGAAGAGGTGCTACTAATGAGCTATATTAGAAAGATTACTAACAGTGATGAATTATCTAAGAAAACAGATTTACCATATGATCTAAAAAATAAACATAAATCCCTGCAAGAAGCGTTAAAAAAGTATAAAAATGAAGCATTAATCAATGAAGAAAACAGCATTTGAGGAAAATAACCTTTTTATTCCAAGTGAAGTTATAGCAGAAATAGTACATGTTTTAGAAAAAGTTTACTTATTAGACAAAAAACAAAATAATAAAATTCTTTCTGAATAAGTGGATTTTGACAATATCACTTCAAGCAATCTCTTAGCTTTATTCACACATTATTAGTTATATCTTATTTTAATTATGATATAGTATAAGTATCGATAATGATAAAGGAGAATCTTTATGCCTTATATTAGAACAGTTTCTGATTTAAGAAATAAATATAAACAAATATCAAAATTATGCCATGATGAAGACGAACCGGTATTCATAACCAAAAACGGTAAAAACGATATGGTATTAATGAGTCTAACTTTATACGAAAAAAAGAAAACTTTATATGAAAAGCAACAAGCTTTACTAGAAATATACCAAAAATTATCTGAAGCTGAAGCTGAAAGTGAATCAAGCAAAACCAAAATCTCCCATAGACAATTGATGGATGAAATGAAGGCCAAGATAAATGAGAAAAAAATATAATATTAACTATTTTCCAATTGCTCGAAAAGATTTGATCGATATTATGGGGTATATTCAGGAAGATAATCCTTATGTGGCAGTGAAATTCCTAGACCAAATTGAAGATACTGTCTATAAGTTAGAAGATTTTCCGTATCTGGAGGTTACACCTCAAGAAACTCATCTCCAATCTATAGGTTATCACATTCTAGAA
The DNA here is from genome assembly GCF_030445905.1 of Oceanotoga sp. Classification (NCBI taxonomy): domain Bacteria; kingdom Thermotogati; phylum Thermotogota; class Thermotogae; order Petrotogales; family Petrotogaceae; genus Oceanotoga; species Oceanotoga sp. The sequence goes on from NZ_JASUSU010000074.1 coordinate 6,164, forward strand.
ATTAAAAACTATCTATTCTTCTATTTAGTAAAAGAAAACACTTTAGAAGTTCAGATCCGAAGAATTATTCGAGAAAAAAGTAAATACGATTTTTTATTATAAGTCCTTCTCAGGGCTTATTTTTTTTACAATTTTTTACCAAGGTTTAACGTCATACAACTTCAGCTATTTCTCCGTTAAGCAAACCAATGTGTACTGTCCTATTTTATATTAATTGCGACAAATAAAGAAAATATATTACCAGATATGTTATAATAAGTAAAAAATAAGTACTAATTGTGGTCAAAATCTAACTACAATTTTTCTTTTAGAAAATAAGGATGTGTAAAAAATGAAAAACATTTATAAAAACTTAACTATTAAAAACTTTAAAAGATTTAAGAACTTAGAAATAGAGGGCTTAACTGATATAAATTTGTTTTTTGGTGACAATAATATGGGGAAAACTTCAATAATTGAAGCTGTTTTTGCTCACAGCTGTGGGTACAATATTAATGCTCTCGTGAATAATTTATTATTGAAAAGACAAATGGGATATTTTAATGGTATATATGATTTTGGTGAGAACTTTATAAATTTATTCAACAAAGAAAATAATAACTTCTACAATATGAAATTTTCTATCAGTACAATTAGTCAAAATGATCAAAAATCCATTATAGATTATAAATTTACACCATCAGACATTTTAGAACCATTGAACGATGATTATGCAAATATGAATGCTAATAAAATTGATTATAATATAAATAATGAATTAGAAAATAATAAAATAGAGAATCAAAATGTATATTTAGGAAACTTAAAAGTAAAAATAAATGGTCAAGAAAAAGAATTTAAAATCAATTTCCCCTTAAATATTCCATCACAAGAGCCTTTAAGAAGTTGTGTTTATCATGATATTCTTGACCATAGAATACCAGGAAGAACTATAAACATATATGGGGCTCTTAAAAGAAAAAATAAAATGAAAGAATTTATCGAAGAAATTCAAAAAATATATCGTGAAATACAAGATATAGAAGGAATACCGCTTCCAAACGGAGTAATGAAAATATATATAACTTTAAAAAATAAAAGGGTTTCCTTTTCAGATCTTGGGGATGGCTTTAGAAGATGGTACTATATTATAGGGAGCATGGTTTTATACCCAAAATCAATACACTTAATAGAAGAAGTAGACGCAACATTCCATCCAAACTCTATTCCCTATTTTGCAGAAACATTATTTAATTATTCAAATAACTATGAGAATCAAATCTTTATGACTTCTCATAATCAAGAATTTTTGCACATATTTTTAAAAGCTTTCAAAAATAAAGAGTTTCTAGAAAAAAATATTTCAATATTTACATTAAAAGAATTAGATAACGAACTGAAGATACTAAAATTAACTGGGGAAGAGGCTTTAATAAACATAGAAAAATACAATATGGAGTTAAGATAATGAAAACATTTATACTCTGTGAAGGAAGAACAGACAGTCATTTAATAGGTTTTTATCTTGAAAGTGCTAAAAAAGCTAAATTAGGATGTTATTTATCTATATATTCACCAGACTGGTCCTTAGATAAAATAACAGACAAAATTAAACAAATTGACTGGAAAAACCTTAAAGATATCAATTCAATATACGAAAAAATAGTTCAAGGACTATAAAAAGCGATTATTTCTCTATCTTTCATCTAAATTTCATGAGCCTTCAACACCTTTTGGACTATCTGTTCTTTAGTATATTTGTTATCTTCTATTTCCTGTAAAAATCTCAAATCATCTTCATCTATTCTATACCCTTCAATTTCCATAGTATTTTTAACGTATTCAATTTTATTCAAAAAAGATCTATCTTTTTTTGTTGGCATGCTAACCTCTCCTACATTAATCGCACATTACTTTGGTTAATAAATAATAATTATTTCCATTTTTTATTCTCTGTAAAACCAAATACTCTCTGGTTTCTATCTTTTGTCTACAACTTCAATATCTTTTCCTGTAGCATTTAATAGTTTTTGAACAAAGTCAATTCTTGGGTTTACTAAACCTCTTTCAAATCTTGATATTACTTGTTGTTGTACTCCTATTTTTGCAGCTA
>NZ_JASUSU010000024.1:0-38904 GCF_030445905.1 Oceanotoga sp.
ACTTTTCAAACAGCATTTATTTCTCCGGCTTCTCAGCCAGCCGAAGTATATACTATCACATTTCTCTATCTCCTGTCAATTTCTTTTTTGTTACATTTACTCCTCCCTTTCCTTACATATTTCCACCTCTTAACGTGTTTGAATGTTACTTTAATTCAAATAAAGCTTTTTCATAATTATTTACAAACATTTTTTTACCTTTCATTATTATTTCATGACCTTCTTTTTCTAATAATTCTCTTTGCTTATCAATACCGCCAGGGTATTTTAAATTTAGTTCTCCATCTTTTTTTAAAGTCCTCCAAAATGGAGTTTTTTCTTCTTTTCTTTCTTCAGAAGCTCTTGCAACTAAGTTTATAAAAATTCCTGCTGTTAAATGACAAGTATAATCTACATTATTTTTTTTTGCTAAATATTCTCTTATATGAACAGATGTAGTTAATTTTCCTTCAGGAATTTTTTTCATGACCTTATCATATTCTATAGGTGTTGCAATAAGCATCTTATTTCCACCATATCGTTTCGCTAATTTTTTATCCTCAATTATTACAATTTTATTTACACAATCAGAAGAATTAAGTTTTTCATTCAAAGTTAATTTTTTATTTTTCATAAATCACCTTCAAATCGCAATTTATCATAAAAAATATTTTCTCTTAATAAATTCTCAACCTCACTTACATCAACGGGTTTACTAAAATAATATCCTTGAACAAGATCACAATTACCCACTTTTAGTCTTTTTATTTGTTCATAATCTTCAATTCCTTCAGCAACAACTTCAAGATTCAAACTATGTACCAACATTATCAAACTGTCCATAACTCTAATATTATTAAGTCTTAAAAATTTATCATTTACTGATTTATCTAATTTAACTTTATCTATTGGAAGGTTTGTTAAATAACTTAAAGATGAGTATCCTGTTCCAAAATCATCTATAGAAATCTTTATTCCTTTATTTCTAAGTCTATTAAATAATTTTAATGCTTGTTCTGTATAATTCAAAAAAACATTTTCTGTTATCTCTATTTCTATAAAATTGGGACTTATATCATTAATACTTAACTGCTCCATCAAAAAATTAAAATATTCATTATCATGCAATTGCAATGGAGAGAAATTAATAGAAACAGGAATTATTTTTAATCCCCTTCTCTTCCATAAACTCAATTGTTCTATTACTTTTTGAGTTACTATTCTACCTATTTTTATTATAGATCCATTCTCTTCTGATATAGGAATAAAACTTGAGGGAGATATATTATGATTTTTAAATCTGATTAAAGCTTCAAAAGTATTAACTTCTCCAGTTTTTATATTAATCTGAGGTTGATATAATATTTTGAATCCATCATTTTCTATTGCTTGTTTTATTATCGCATCTATATTCGATTTATTGAGTAAATAATTTATCATATCCATATCAAAAAATCTATAACCATTCTTTCCTGAACTCTTAACTTCATATAAAGCAAGATCTGCATACATTATTAATTGATTAATATCTTTACTATCCTTCGGAAAAATACTTATTCCAATACTGAATTTGATTTCAATTCTATATCCATCTACAAAAAATATTTTTTCAAATTTATTTTTTAATTCTTCTATAAAAACAGAAATAAATTCCGGATTATCTAAATCCTCTAAAAGAATTAAAAATTCATCTCCGCCAAATCTCGAAACAAATATATTTTCTTTATCAAAAGATTCAAGTATTTTAGCGAGTTCTTTTAAAACTTCATCGCCATAAACATGTCCCTTAGTATCATTTATAACTTTAAAATTATCAATATCCATTAAAATAATCGATCCTTTTTTACCCCTATTCATAACTCTATTAACTCTTTCCATAAATTTTCTTCTATTTGGAAGATTCGTTAAAGAATCATGATTTGCCAAAAAATCTATTTCTTCATTTTGAGCTTGTATTTCTTGTAATTGAGCTTTTAATTCTTCTTCTGATGCTGTTAACATCTCATTTTTTTCATAAACCTCTTCATTTATATCTTTAAGAATTTTATTAGCTTTATAAAGATCTCTATTTTGTTTATCTATAACAAATTGCATATTAGATAAAGCTTTAGACAACTTACCAATTTCATCTTTAGAGTCTATATAAAAATCTATATTTTTTTTACCCTGTGAATAGTCTTCAACTTTTAAAATTAATCTTTTAATATCTTTTAGATTCTCATGTAAAACGAGATAAAGAACAGCAAATAACAAAAGTATTCCAACAATATCTATATAAAGTATGAGAGTTCTTATACTCTCTATATTTTTATTAAATTCATCTTCACGCAAAATCGCTCCAACTGACCAACCATTGGATAAAATAGGTGCATACCCTATAAACTTTTTAATATCTTCATAATAAAAACTATCGAATCCTGATTTTAAATCACTCATATTTTCAACTATATCTGGATAATTATCCTTAAATTCTGACAATCTTATAGAATCTCCTCGTCCAGAATGATACAAAATTCTTTTATCTTTAGTCATCAAAAAAACATAACCACTCTCACCAAAATTATAACTTTTCAAAAGTTCTGAAATATAATCAATCATCAAATCTATTGCAGCAAATCCAATCAAATCAGAATTTTCATTTCTTATAGCTTTAACTATGCTGACCACCATTTTTCCAGTTACAGCATCAACATATGGTTCTGTAACAGAAAAATCACCATCTTTCATAACATCTTTATACCAATCTCTCTGAGTTATATACCAATCTGCGGGACTATTCCATTCATTGTGACTTATAACATAACTCGAATCAAAATCCGCAATCCAAACAAGAGCTATTCTTTCATCTAGTTTCTGAATATCAGAAAGAGTCTTTATTATATCATTATAATTATCATTTAACTTTATCTCATCTCTATTTTTTACATCATTCAAAAAATTTATTATCTGTCTATTAACAGCCATCTCTTTCACAACAAAATTATTCCTCGAAAAAAATTCATTTATTTTATTAGATACAGAATCAGCTTCTTTTAAAAGAGTATTTTCAGTTATTTCAAAAAGGATATCATATGTTCTTCTTTGAATAGAAAATAAAGAAATAAAAAATATAATGGAGACTACCAAAATAACAGATATAGTTATTCTAAGAAATAGACTACTTCTTATAATATTCATATATTATCCCCCTAATATTCATCTTAAAACAATTATAACATTTTATTTAAAAAAAATACAGATGAAATCATCTGTATTCATTATATTCTCATATAAACTTTTTTATTATTTTTTTCAATATTATAGAACTAATATATCCCAAAGATACAAGAATAATAGTCCATGCAAATATTTTTTCAGTCTGAAGATTATTTCTCGCCCAATAAAGCCCTGCACCTATACCAGTATCCAAACTCAAAAGTTCTGCCATAGCACCTATTTTCCAACCTCTTTCAATTGTAATTATACTTGCCGATGCTATATAAGGTTTAACAGAGGGAAGATAAATATGAGTAAATCTTCTAAAATCAGAAAATTTATACACATAAGACATTTGTAAAAGCTCTTCATCCGTACTTTTAACCCCTTCACGAGTATTAATAACAAATATAGGCAAAATAGATATCAATATAGTAAAAACAACTATTTTTGAATTTAATCCAAACCATATTATAGCTATTAATATCCATGAAATATTGGGAGTAGTCTGCAACATAACAATCATTGGATTAAAAAACATATTAATCTTCTCATTTAATCCCATAAAAAAACCTAAAAAAGTCCCCAGAATCATAGATAAAAAATACCCTGCAAAAAGTCTTAAAAAACTCAACCATATATTATACCAAGTATCTTTTTGAAAGATCATAGACAAAAGAGTTTCAAAAGTATATAAAGGTGATGGTAAAATAATGGGCTTATAAAATGAAGAAAAGAATTGCCATAAAAATAAAAATATGGCAACTCCTAAAATTGAATATATATACTTATTGTTTTTAAATTTAATAATAAAATTCATCATCAGGCATTTTTCCACCTATACTCTCTTCATTAAAATCATATAATACTTTAAGATATTTCTCAATCTCATCTTTGGCATCATGTGCATCTTTAAATCTCAAATTAAGTCTCTCAACAGATGCTTTAGTAACCTTATCAGATATATTCATATATTTCATACCAAGCTTAGATGCTTCATCTATATTAGAATTAACCCAATCAATGGCTTTCGAATAATCCTTATTGAAATCTTCAACAAGCTCTTTATTATCTCTCAAAAAAGCTGTTCTAACAACTAAAGAAGCTTGTGGTAACTCAATACCAGAAATCTCATACCAATCTTTTTGAACATCCTCACATATAACTGCCTTTTTATTCTTTAAAAGAATACTCGTAACAAAAGGTTCTCTTAAAAAAGCAGTATCTGTCATATCATTTATCATCAACTGTGCAATTTGATTAGGTTTTCCTCTTTTAATCTTAATATTATTAACATCATAAAAATCAGTAACAAAACTAAATAAAATATCCATAGGTCCACCTTTATCTGGAACATAAACCTCTTTTCCGGAAAGATCAGACCATGAATTTATCTCTGAATTAGTAGTCAAAAGATAAAAAACACCCCATGTATGAATATTGAGAATTTTAATATCTACCCCTTTATTATAAAGCTTAATAGCTTCATTAGTAGGGAGTAATGCGATATCAACCTCATTTTGCATGAGTTTTGAAATAACGATATTTCTATCTTTATGTATGGATGCCTCAACTGCACCATTAGAATTCTCTTGTAAATAAAAAACAGGTAAAGATGCAGGACCGACTGGAACGCTAACTTTAACACCAAAAACAAAACTACTCAATAAAAAAATCAAAAAAAATGATAAATATCTATTCTTCAATTAAAATACCCCCTTAAACTTCTAAAAAATTCTTTTTACACCATCTCTTTCTAAACTTATAAGATGAATGAACTTCACCATCAAACTTCAAAAAAGATGAAGAATCTAATTTTCTATCGAATTTATTTTCATCTAAAACAATCTTCTTAGAAAAATTATGATCTCTACCAAAAATATAAATTTCATCACATAATAAAAAAGCTTCTCTTGAATCATGGGTAACAAATATTCCCGTAATATTTTCAGAAGAAAATATAGAATTTATAAGATCTATAAAATCAAGTCTCAATCTAAAATCCAAACCAGAAAAAGGTTCATCCATCAGCAAAAGATCTGGATTAATAACAAGTGCCCTAGCTATAGAAACTCTTTGCCTCATACCACCACTTAACTCTTTGGGCATAAAATTTTTATACTTCAAAAGTTCAACCTTATCCAACACAATATCAACCATTTCTTTTCTTAAAGGCTTACTTTTCACCTTATCCCTTATAACAATCTCTACATTTTCAAAAACATTAATCCAATTAAGAAGTCTGGGTTCTTGAAAAACAAAACCCATATTAATGCTATTATTTATTAAATTTCCAGAATCCTTACTCTCAAGATTACTTATTATCTTTAAAATAGTAGACTTACCACATCCACTATATCCTAATATACCAATCATCTTTCCTTTATCAACATTCAAAGAAATATCATTTAAAACTACATTATCCCCATATCTCTTACAAAGATTCGATATATTAATAATAAAAATCACCTCTTATTATAAAAGCACCACTTCAAATGTTAGCTTACACTAACATTAACACATTTAAAAAAAGAAGTCAATAAAAAATTTATATATATAAAAAAACTCGATAAACTTTAAAAAAACTAATTAAAGACCTAAACAACCTTTTTTAATCTTTAAGTAACCTTATTATAGTATAATTTTAATTATAAAAATAGAACTACTGGAGGCAAAACATGGGAAAAACAAAAGAAATGTTAGAATATATAAAGAGTACTATGGAATATGAAAACCTTCAAATCTCTGATGACACTTTGAACAAATGTGAAGACATAATAAATAACAAAATATCTTATACAGAAGCCGTAAAAGAAATAACCAATAATTACAATAAAACAAATGAAAGACTATAGTATAAAAGATCAAATATATTGTTATGAAAATACATTAATACTAAAAAATAAATTAAATATAAAAAACAAAGAAGAATTAGAAATAGTAGAAACAAAAATTACTTCTTTTAAAATTGCAGAACTTCAAAAAAGAGAGTTTAAAGAATACAACTTAAACTTTCTTTTTTTTAAAAGAAAACATAAAAAAATTGGAGGAAAAATGAAAATACTAATCACAGGTGTTGCTGGATTCATTGGAAGCAATTATTTAAAACATCATCTAAAAAACAATCCAAAAGACTTAATAATAGGTATAGATAAATTAACCTATGCTGGAAATCTAAAAAATATCGAAAATGAATCAAAAAACAACAATTTTATATTCATAAAAGAAGACATATGCAATCAAAATTCAATACAAGAAATAATAGAAAAATATGATATAGAAAAAATAATAAACTTCGCTGCAGAATCCCACGTAGATAACTCTATCGAATCTCCACAAATTTTCACAAAAACAAATGTATTAGGAACTCAAATATTATTAGATTCTGCAAAAAAAATATGGTATGATTCAAAAAAAAATACATGGAAAACAAACACAAAGTTTATACAAATATCAACTGATGAAGTATATGGTTCTTTAGAATTAAATGAAAAACCCTTTACAGAAAATAATCTAATAGATCCTCATAGCCCATATTCTGCAAGTAAAGCTGCTGCAGACATGATTGTAAAATCATATTATGACACATATAAAATGCCAATAAATATAACAAGATGTTCAAACAACTTTGGTCCGAATCAACATGAAGAAAAACTAATACCAAAAGTAATAAAAAATGCCATAAACAAAAAACCAATTCCTGTATATGGAGATGGAAAACAAATAAGAGATTGGTTATATGTAGAAGACCATTGCAAAGCAATAGAAATGGTATTAAAAAATGCTAAATCTGGTCAAATATATAATATTGGAGATCAAACAGAAAAAACTAATATAGAATTAATAAAAACAATAATAAACTACTTAAACAAAAAAGATTCAAATATAGATACAGATTTAATACAATATGTAAAAGATAGACCTGGACATGATAAAAGATATGCCATAAATTCAAATAAAATAAAAAAAGATTTAAATTGGCAAAGTAGTAAAAATTTCGATAAAAATCTCTACAAAACAATAGATAGCTATATAAAACAATACAATATTTAAAAAGCATAAAAATGGGGGACGAATATGCCTGATTCAAATAAAATAAATGATTCATTGATCAAACATAAAATTGACAATGACTTAATCGAAAAAATATTCTTAGGAATCGATAAAAACAAAAACTATTCAAAAGAGCAAAAAGCTAAAAATCTCGTATTAATAACTTCGAGAATCGATAAATATTTAAATACTGAACAAAAAATAAAAATTATGTCATGGTGTGCCTGTTGTAAAACTGGCAAAAGAGCTAAAGATATAAGAAACTTCTCAAAAAAATATAAAGAAAAGAATTTACATGAAAAAATAAAACTATTATCCAATGTTCAATATATGAGTTCCCCAAAAATAAAAGAAAACATATTAACCACTTCTATTGAATGGAAACAAGATAACATTTACAAATGTGCATGCACTAGTTTTACAAACATTAATATAGGAAAAGTATCCAAAACCTATTGTTTATGTTGTGCTGGACATTTTAAATATCATTATGAAAAAGCTTTAGATATACAATTAAATATTAAATCTGTTATATCTTCTGCACTCAATAGTCAAGGAAAGTATCCTTGTATATTTGAATATAATATAATAAAAAAAGCATGATACTAATTTTTTAGTATCATGCTTTCTTATAAATTTATTTTTTTATTCTTTTTCTATTAATAAAAAACTTAAAAACTTCTGTATTAAAATAATCAAGAGAATAAATAAGAGGAATTCCGTGCGAATCATAAAAAACTTGATTTAACAACATAAAAAGGTTCTGTTCTTTTATATTTAAAATTTTACACATTTTTTTATCAAAAATAACTGGAACTATTTCGCTAACAGCATTTTCAAGATCAAATTTTAAATAATCTTCAAAAAATTCTATCATAGATTCTGTCGGTAATTTTTGAGGAGGCTTATTTTCAAAAAATCTTAAAGGTATACTATCAACAGCATAAACTGCCATTTGATTATCTGCTAATCTTTTTCTATAATAAGTGACAACCATTTCACCATCTTCAAGTCTTAATTTTTCTTTTATTTCTTTTTCTGGAATAACTATTTTCCTATCTAAATATTCTGTACTTGGTTTATATTTAAAAGTTTCCATAATTTCAGTAACCGACTTTAAAACTTCTAATCCACTTTTCAAGTTTACTGGAGTTCTTTTAATAAAAGTTCCCTTTCCCTGAATAGTATATATTATTCCTTCTTGTTTTAACTGACTAAGAGCTTCTCTTATAGTAATTCTACTAACTCCAAGCATTTTGACAAAATTACTTTCAGACGGAAGTTTATCACCTGTTTTTAAATTTTTCTCATCGATATAATCTTTTATTTTTTCCCTAGCTAATATACTTAAAGGTTCATCACTTTTATTTATTTTAAAAACCATTCATACACCACCAATTACTAATTAATATAGTAATTATATTATAACACTTTATTTTATTTAATTATTCTTTTGACCATAATTATCAAATTTTTTTAAAATTTTTTCCATTTCATTATTTGATAATATATTTGGCTTACCTGTTAATAAAGTTCTATAGTATATTTCAGCTACAAATTCAACCATAAGCGCTTTTTCATATGTTTTCATTAAATTTTCTCCAACTGCTAATAATCCATGATTTGCAAGTAAACAAACACTACTTTCTTTCAGGGTCTTATAAGCATTTTCAGCAAGTTCTTTTGTTCCATAAGTATAATATGGAACTACTGGAATTTTTTTACCTGCAAAACCTATAAGATAATGAATGGCTGGTATTTCTTTGTTTAAACAAGCCATAGTTGTTGCATATATTGAGTGAGTATGTACCACAGCATTAATTTTTTTATCATTTTCATAAAAAATTTTATGCATAGAAAATTCAGATGATGGATTTAAATTTCCTTCTAATTTTTTGCCATTTAAATTCATAACAACTATATCTTCTTCTTTCATTTCCATGTAATCTAAACCACTTGGTGTAATATAAATTTTTGATTTATTTCTATCAAAAACACTTATATTTCCACCTGTTCCTTTAGTAAGATTATCTTTAATCATTTTTTGACTATATTTAACTATTTTTTCTCTAATTTTAATATTCAAAATAAAAACCTCCTAAAAAATATTTTAATTAAAATGGTTTACGATATATATCGTAAACCATTCAATATAAACTATATAAAAATTACAAATAAAATATATTACTTTATTATATTTCCCCAAAGTTTTTCATCATCTGCATTATTTTTATCTACAATAAAAAAATCCGTATATACATGTGGCGGTACAAATTTGCCATCAAGTTTATCTATCGCAAGATCAACAGCTGTTTTTCCCATATCTAAAACTGTTTGGGTTATAGAAACATCTATTTTTTCCTTTCTTACAGCATATAAAGCCTGAGCTATTCCATCTATTCCGACTAATATTATATGTTCTTCATCATCAATCGGTTTTGATCTACCAGACATTTCTATAGCTGACATAGCACCTATTGTATTATCATCATTATGTCCAAAAACAGCATCTATTTTAGAATTAGCTTGTAATATATTTTGCATAACATTAAGTGCTTTTTCTTGATCAAAGTCTGCATTTTGCCTTGCTATGATGTTTATATCAGGATATTTTTCTATAACTTCATTAAAACCTTTTCCACGATCTCTAGTAGGAGTAACTCCTTGTAATCCTTCGAGTTCTACTATATTTCCAATAGGTTTTCCATATCTATCTATTAATCTTCTTACTATATATTCTCCAGCCATTCTTCCCATTGCTACATTATCTGTTTCTATAAAACAAGTCATTCCTGTTGAATTAGCTCCTCTATCGAGAAATAATATAGGAATTCCAGCTTTATTTGCTTTTTTTACAGCAGGTATTATTGCATCTCCATCAAGTGCATTCACTATTAATGCATCAACATTTTGAGTTATTAAATCCTCTATATCAGAAAGTTGTTTCATAACACTACCATTTGCATTTGCAAGAACATAATTAATTTGAAGTTCTTCGGCTCTATCTCTTACTCCTTTTTCAAGTCCTACAAAAAAACCATTATTCATAGAAGAAACAGACAAAGCTATTGTTCTACTTTTATTCATAGAATTTCCAGAAAAAACTAATAATGACAAACTTAAAATGATAAAAAATGTAATAAACTTTTTCATAAAAATCCTCCCTAAGATATAAAATTATTATTCTTTATATTTTTTAAGAATAATTTATACTTTTCATCACTAAACCCATTAACATAAAAATAATGTAAATAATAATAAAAGATCGAATATAAATCTGTTAGTCCATTTATAGAAGGTAAAGATTTCGCATTTAAAAGCATTTTAATTATAACTTCCCTTAATTTTAAAGGTAAAAAATTATATTTATATGATTTTTTTCTACATGGACAACCACTAAAATATGCTGATTCGATTTCATTTTCTTCATTAGTTAAAAATTTTAAAAAATTTAATGTTTTTTTAAAGTTAATAGTATTTTTTGAAATCACAAATCCCCAAGTAATTTTTAAAGGCTTTCTATAAGTATAATAATTAAAATCATATTTATTATTTTTCAATATATCTATAGCTTGACCACTCCAAGAAATTGCTGCATCTAATAAATTTGTTTTTAATCTTTCAGATATTTCTTTATTTCCATAATCTTCTGATCCATTTATACAAAATTTTTTAATATATAAATAATCAATAATTGATTTTTTTAACGAATCTTCAAATTCAGAAAAACCATTCAAAATATCTGTAAAATTATTATTGTTATTAAAATAAAAAGGTAAAAAATCCAAAAATATTTCATTTTTTGATGCTTTTAAAGAAAACTTATTTTTATAATGAAGTAAAAATTCTTTTAAATTTTTATAATCTAAAAATACCTTATCATATAATAAATTATCTTTTTTTTTGGCATATATAATATGTCCATCATTAAAAATTGGAAACATATAAAACTTATTTTTATAATATATTTCATATTTAACAGAATCAAAAAAATCTTCAAAATTATAATTATCTAAATCATCAATTTTTAAAATTTTATTTTTCAAAATAAGGTCTGGGAGCCATAAATTTCCTGGACACATAAAAGCATCATATAAATAAAGATCATTATCAATTATCTTAGAATATTCATGATAATAATCATTCCAATTCAAGACAACAATATCTATTTTTTCAGAAATTTTTTTCTCATATTTTTTAATAGGACTATTTTTATTTAAGTAAAAATTTACAATTGGATCTTCAACACATAAAATTTTCATACAAATCACTCATTTTTATATCTATTTTTAAGTACATCTATTAAAACCGCAACCAAAATTATAAGACCTTTAAACACTTGTTGATAAAAAGGATTAACATTTAATAAGTTCATTCCATTATTCAAAACAGACATTATCAAAACACCTATAAATGTTCCAAAAATAGTACCTTTTCCACCAGATAGACTTGCTCCACCAATCACAACAGCTCCTATAGCATCAAGTTCAAGACCTTCAGCTGATGTAGGTAAAGAAGCTCCTAACCTTCCAGATAGAACTATTCCTGCTGTTGCAGACATTAAACCTGTTATTGAATAAGCAATCATTTCAATATTGTCTATTTTTATTCCAGAAAATTTTGCTGCTTCTCGATTTCCACCAACGGCATATGTTTTTCTTCCAAAAGATGTATATTTAAGAATATAACCAGCAATAAAAAAAGCTATTATCATTATAATGATTGGTATAGGAATAATTTTGAATAAATATCCTTGACCCATAAAATTATATGTATCATTCATAATAGGAATTGTTCTTCCACCACTATAAACCATAGCCAAACCTCTTGCAATAGACATTGCAGCCAAAGTAACTATAAATGGAGGCATCTTCAATTTAGAAATAAATAATCCATTTATTAATCCAATACCAAGGCCAAAAACGAGTGTAAAAATAATTGCTAAAATTGGATTCATATTACCTCTAATCATTCCCGCAGAAATCATAGCTGTAAAAGCTAAAACTGATCCAACAGATAAATCTATTCCTCCAGTAATTATTACAAAAGTCATTCCTACAGCTACAATACCAGTAGTTGAAGATTGAACAAATATATTTCTCCAATTATTTATTGTAAAAAATCTATTAGTTAAAAGTCCTAAAATAAAACATAAAATTATAAACCCAAATAAAATCATATTACTTGATAACAATTTAAAAAAATATTTAGATCTATCATCAGTTTTATTATTAGCTACTTTAGAATTCATTTAAATAGCCCCCTTTTTACCTATTGCATAATACATTATTCTCTCCTGAGATATTTCATCTTTATTAAGTACTTTCATTAATTCACCTTCATGCATTACCATTACTCTATCACACATATTTACAACTTCTGGAAGCTCTGAAGATATTAATATAACAGATTTTCCTTTTCTTGTTATATTATTTATAAGACTATATATTTGAGCTTTAGTTCCAACATCAATACCTCTTGTGGGATCATCCAAAATTAATATATCTGGTTTTATTTCAAGCCATTTTCCTATTATGACTTTTTGTTGATTACCACCTGACAAGTATTTTATAATCTGTTTATTTGAATTAGTTTTAACTTCAAGATTTTCTATTATATTATTTGATATTCTTATTTCTTCTTTATGATTAATATATCCAAAAATATTTTTTATTTTATTCAAAATCGCTAAAACACTATTCTGTAAAACGCTAAAATCTAATATGAGACCTTCTTTTTTTCTATCTTCAGGAACAAAACCTATACCATTTTTTATAGCGATTTCAGGATTTTTTATACTTATCTTTTTGCCTTTTAAATAAACTTCGCCAGAAAAAATTTTATCTATTCCAAAAATTGCCCTCATTGTTTCGGTTCTTCCAGCTCCCATAAGACCTGCAATTCCAAAAACTTCTCCCTGTCTTACATTAAAACTTATATTTTTAACTTTTTTACTGGTTAAATTTTTTACTTCTAAAATAGTCTCTCCAATTTCATTGTTTTTCTTTGGAAATCTATCTTCTATATCTCTACCAACCATCATTTTTATAAGTTCTTTTTCTGTTACATTATTTATTTCTTTCTCTCCCATATCCTTTCCATCTCTTAAAACTTTAACTTTATCACATATTCTATAAATTTCTTCCATCTTATGAGAAATAAAAACTATTCCGACCCCCTTTTCTTTTAATGATTCTATAATATTAAAAAGTTTTTCAGATTCATCATTTGAAAGAGCAGAGGTTGGTTCATCCATAAGTATTATCTTAGAATTAAATGAAATAGCTTTTGCTATCTCTACCATTTGTTTCTTTCCAACAGATAAATTACCAACTATATCTTTTGAATTTAAATTTAAATTATTCTCTTTTAAAAGCTTTTCAGTATTTTCATACAAACATTTATAATTTATTTTTTTATATACATTTAAAGGCCATCTTCCTAAATATATATTTTCAGCAACAGACATATTATCTATAAGATTTAATTCTTGATAAATAATTGAAATACCTAATGTTTGAACCTCTTTAGGATTTTGAGGATTTATTTCTTTATCTTCAAAAATAATAATTCCTTCATCTTTTTTATAAACGCCACTTAAAATTTTCATTAAGGTACTTTTTCCTGCACCATTTTCACCAAGTAAACCTAAAACTTTTCCTTCTTCTATTTTCAAATTAACGTTATTTAAAACATTTATTTTACTAAAACTTTTACTAATATTTTTCATATTAAGAAGAATTTTCATAAAATATCACCTATTTTTTCATTAATTTTGAAATTGATTCCTCAAATGGAGGATATAAAATACCTTTTTCTGTTATAATAGCAGTTATATTTTCTGCAGGTGTAACATCAAAAGCTGGATTATAAACATCAATTTCCTTTGGAGCTATTTGTACTCCTTTTATATGAGTAATCTCACTTTTATCTCTTTCTTCTATAATTATTTCTTTTCCATTTTTAATATCAAAATCTATTGTAGAAATTGGTGCAGCTATATACATAGGAATTTCAAATTTCTTTGCGATTTCTGAAAGCATATATGTTCCTATTTTATTAGCAGTATCACCATTCGAAGCTATTCTATCTGCTCCAACAACAATTAAATCTATTTTTTTATCTCTAATTAAAGTTGCAGCTACACTGTCAGAAATTAGAGTTGCTGGTATACCTTCTTCAACTAATTCAAAAGCCGTTAATCTTGCCCCTTGAAGTCTTGGCCTTGTTTCATCAGCAAAGACTTTTATATTTTTCCCAGATAAATGAGCCGATCTTATAACTCCAATAGCTGTTCCATATCCAGCTGTTGCAAGCGCACCAGCATTACAATGTGTAAGAATAGTTGCATTTTTATCTATTAATTCATTGCCATAATTTCCAATATTTTTATTAATCTTTATATCTTCTTTTTTTATTTCATTAGCATTTTCAAGAAGTTTTTTACATATAAAACTTATATCTTGATTTTCATATTTTTTTATAATTTTTTTCTGTTCTTTTACTGCCCACATAAGATTAACTGCTGTAGGTCTTGCTTTTGAAATTTCTTTACATGCCAAATTCATTTTATAAAAAAAATCATTTTTATCAATATTTTCAAATTCTTTTGCCGCAAGATAAACAGTATACGCACCGACAACACCTATTGCTGGAGCTCCTCTAACGATCATATCTGATATAGCAAAAATACCTTCCTTATAATTTTTGGTTTTAAAAAATACTTTTTCAACTGGTAATTTTCTTTGATCAATCAAAATCATCTCTTCATTTATAAAATCAACTGTTTTTATTTTCATTATTAAATCCCTCCTAAAAAATTAAATTATTTCATACTTACTTGTTAATTCTTCAATTATTGACATCAATTTTTCTATACTTTCAATATCATTTCTATTAATTATTAAAAATTCCCCTATTTTTAAAACTAATTTTTGAACATTTGCTCTTTTTTTCAAATCTCTAATTTCATCTATATCTTCAACATGTGCAAGACCTACGCACCTTCTCATCATTTTACATGATGAAAATCCTATAGAATCATGAAATAAATTTTCAACATAAATATCTCTAAACTCTTTTGATTTATAATACTTATTTGCTTTTTCATCCCATAATTTTTTAAATTTAAATTCAAATAAATTCCATAACTCTATTATTGAATTTTTTAAATAATTTCTAAAATCATTTCTAAATTCTTTTGACACATCTTTACCACCCCAAGAAATATAATTTAAAAGTAAATTTGCGATAACTGCTCCTATATCAAAACTAGAAGGACCATAAAAAGCAAATTCTGCATCAAATATTTTTAAGTCTTTATCATTAATAAAAATAGAACCCGTATGCAAGTCTCCATGTATTAATGATTGTGAATGAGTCATAAATTTTTCTTTCATAATTTCTACATTTGTTATCAATTCATTATTTTTCCAAAAATAATTTTCAAGATAATCTCTTAACTCTGGATTTACATTGTTACTCTCTGAATCATAATAAGGATCTGTAAATACTAAATCTTCAGTTATTTTACAAAGTTCAGGATTTATAAAATTCATCATCAATTTTTTCTTTTCTACAGGATTCATAAAAATATCCGATGTTTTAAATAAAACTTCAGACAAAAATGTAGATAAATTATTTGCAAAATGGTTATATTTTTTACCTGAAATAAGTCCTTTTCTCATTATTTCATAATCAACGAGATCTTCCATAACTATACAACACATATTAGTATCATATTTATATATTTTTGGACACATCCCATTTGTCAAATCATTTTCTATTTTTAAACATTCAGATTCAAATTTAACTCTTTGTCTTGTTAAAGGCCAATTATCTCCAGCAACCCTTAAATAATCAAGAGCTTGCTTAACAATTACACTCTTTTTATTTTTTTTATCTCTAATTCTAAACACAAGATTTAAATTTCCATCTCCTATTTCTTCACAAGATAAAAGATTAATATTTTCAAAAATGTTAGTATTATCATAAACATATTTAATCACTTCTTGATCTGTAAAAGGCTTATAATTCATAAATATTCCTCCTTTAATTATAATATATTTTATAAGTCATCTGTTGTATTACAACATATAACTTTATATAAATTCTATTATAAAAAAATAAAATATTGAAGTTGTATTACAAGTTATGATATTTCAAAATTTCAAAATATACCTATTTAACTTAAATAAATGGTATTTTTCTGTATATGATAACTAATATTTAAATTTTTTAAATACTAATATTAAATAATAATTATTGTATAAATTTGCAAAATTATTAATTTTAAAAGTATATATAACATTTTTCTGTTAAATTTGATTTTAATATATAAAAAATATATAATATAATATAAAGAGGTGATAAATATGATTATTGATTTTAGTTTCAAAAATTTTAGATCTTTTAGAGATCTAACAACATTATCAATGGAAACTAATTATTTCGATGAAAATACAACTTTTAATTCTGAAAAATTTAATTTATTAAAAACTTCTGCAATATATGGTCCTAATGCTGGAGGAAAATCAAATTTTTTCAAGGCTTTTAAATTTTTTAGATCTTTTATTCTTTATTCTTCTACAAGATTTCAAATTGATGATATTATACCAGTTGAAAAATTCAAATTAGACAAAAATTCCATAAAAGAACCTGTTATATTTGAGTCTAAGTTTATTATTGAAAATCATTATTACAGATATGGTTTTTCTATAAATAATAATGCAGTTGAAGAAGAATGGTTATATCATAGACCAAAAGGAAGAGAAGCAAGAATTTTCGAAAGAACTAATGGAGAATTCATAAGAGGCACATACTTTAATGAAGGCAAAGATGTTGAAGAAAAAACAAAATCTAATACTTTATTTTTATCTTCTTTGTCTCAATGGAACAGTAAAACAGCTAAAAAAATCTTAGATTTTATTAAGAATATTAATATTTTAAATACTTCTACAGCTATAGAACCTTTTATTACTATTGATTTAATAGAAAAAGGTATAATTACAAAAGATAATGTTTTAGAATTTTTAAAACTATCAGACTTTGGTATTAATGATTTTAACATTGAAAATAAAGAAATTGATTTTTCTAAACTCCCTAAAGGCATTCAAGAGTTAATAAAAAATTCTAGTCCTGATGAATTTAAAATACCTGATAAATATTTTTCCATAAAGATAAACCCAGTTCATTTTTCGTATGATAATAATGAAAAATCGAGTGTAGTTTTAGATTTTGAAAAAGAAGAATCTGATGGTACTAAGAAGTTTTTTTCACTTATTGGCCCTTTTTTAGCTACTCTAAAAAGAGGCGGAGTTTTATTAATCGATGAATTAGATACAAGTATTCATCCTTTATTATTAGATAAAATTATAGATCTTTTTAATTCAGAATATAATAAAAACAATGCTCAATTAATTTTTTCTACTCATAATACAAGAATTCTAAGAAATTCATCTTTAAACAAAGATAATATATGGTTTATAAATAAAAATAAATTTGGTGTATCAGAACTTTTCTCATTATCAGAAATTAAAAATGTTAGAAAAACAGGAAATTTTGAAAATGAATATTTATCTGGTAAATATGGAGCTATACCTTATATTGAGGATATTTTAAACAGAGTTGATATTGATGGCTAAAAGAAAAAAATTAAGAAAATCTTTAAGTCAAGGTAGAAAACCTGAAAATAAAAATCCTAATACAACTTTTATTATGTTTTGTGAGGGAGATACTGAAGTAAAATATTTTAATTCTTTAAACAATCATCTAAAAGATTCAAATATAGTTATTACTACAAAAAAATCAAATAAAACAGATTGTATAGGCATCCATAAATACGCTGAAAATTATAAAAACAGTAATAATAATGAGTTTGATTATTATTTTTTAGTATTTGACAAAGATTATAATAGTTTTGAAAATATAGAAAAAGTTATGTCAAAAAAAGAATATAAAATATTATTCTCAAATCCTTGTTTCGAATTATGGATAATATTGCATTATAAATTAATAGATA
Source organism: Oceanotoga sp. (assembly GCF_030445905.1). NCBI lineage: Bacteria > Thermotogati > Thermotogota > Thermotogae > Petrotogales > Petrotogaceae > Oceanotoga > Oceanotoga sp. The sequence continues at coordinate 18,248 of NZ_JASUSU010000024.1, forward strand.
AAAAAACTGATTGTAAAGAAATCATCAAAATGATAAAAAAATTTATTCCAAATTATTCAAAAGGACAAAATGATTTATTTACAAAATTAAAAGATAAATTAACAATCGCTATAGAGAATAATAATAAATTATTAGATAATCATTGTAAATTATATAATCATAAAAATTTTATAAAATTAAATCCTTATACTAATATTTTTGAATTATATAATATAATAAAAAAAGCATGATACTAATTTTTTAGTATCATGCTTTCTTATAAATTTATTTTTTTAACAAATAAGACTTAAATCCTTTAATACCAACAAATTCATCTGCTTCAAAAATTCCTACAACTTTAAAACCAACACTCTTATGAAAATTTAAAGATGCCAAATTCCCTTCAGGCTCTTTATTAACATAAACCAAAACATTTTTACCCGTTAATGCACTTAAATATTCATAAAAAGCTCTTCCTATACCACAACGTTTATACTCTCTACTAACACCTATTTGCTCTGAATAAACACAATCAGATATATCTTCATAAAGAACTGTATTATTTATCATATCATATGGATAATCCCAAGAATACCATAAAAATCCTGCAAATTCATCATCAACACTTGCTATCAAAAAATTATCTATATTATTTTCAACGGTATTCTTATCTAAAACTCTTATCAAAACCCCATTCTCAACATCGAAAACATTCTTATAATTAAGACTTTCAGATAGATCACATATAAAATCAATATTATTTAAATTTGCTTTAAAAACCTTAATCATCAAATCATATCCTTTTATCGTTTTCAAAATTTCTCTTCTTTTTAAAATGTTTAATAATAAAAACTATCAAAAAAATTAAAAATAAAAACAAAGTCCCAGTAACAGCACCAGATAAATCAATCATAACATCATGTAAAGATGAGCCCCTATCATGAAATCCTTGATTATACTCATCTATTGCAGCAATCATGGTTGGAAAAGAAATTCCCATTAAAAAACTGATCAAATATTTTCTACAATAAACAAAAGTAAAAAGAGAAGAAATAAAACCAAGTAACATATAAATGCCAAAATGAGCACTCTTTCTCAATACTGACATTCCAGCAACCCTATCAGTTCCAAACCACCATTGTTTCAAAAAACTTTCAAGATTAATAAACCATTCTTTATTAGTTATATCTAAAGTATTATCTAAACTCTTAAAAAATTCATAAACCGCACCAGATTGATTATAAGATGTTTGTGTATTTCTCGATCCAAAATAAAAAATTACTCCTACCCAAGCTATTAAAATAATGCCAATAATAAAAAACCATTTCTTCTTCTTATTCTTCATATAATTCACCTTTACTTTAATAAATATATATAATATTATATCAAAATAAATTAAAAAAAAATGAATTTTTAACGGATATTATAATAGGGGTGATAAAATGCAAAATGTAATAGGAATAATTCCAGATCTAATAAAGATGGTTGAAATTCCAGGACATGGAGAAGAAAAAAAAGAAATAGTTATGAATGCAATAAGAGAAATACTCAAAGCCTTAAAAATATATCATCCAATTTTAGATATTGCATTATCTATAATAATAGATGGACTCGTAAAAATAATATTTCCTAAAAAAGCTTAAAAAGATAAAAGCCCAATTATTGGGCTTTTATCTAATAGTAATAGAAAAAATATGCATAGTTGGTTTAGATGAAAAAATAATCTTAGAAATATTCTCATCTCTTAAATCAAATTTATTTAAAAACAAATGATTAGAAATATTCTCTTGAATACCTGTATTTCCATATCTATAATCAAAACTCAAAAAAATACTTTCATCAAAAAAAGTTTTTTGACACCAATCCGAAAATCTAAGTGATTCTTTTTGAACTAAACCATCATCATAATATATAGTAAAATCACTGCTATAAGATCCATGATCACTTGCTCCTACAATATACAAAGAATTTCCTTTTAAATCCTCTTTAAACAAAAAAGTTTGAGAGGATAAAACAAAATTATCATTCTCATAATTCATAACTTTAAAATAAGAATCATCGAAAGAAAATACTAAATTTTTATCCTTCTTTTTAAATTCCTCATAAGAAAAACTTGCTCCTACAATACCTTCTGGATTATCAAAATTTCCTTTTTTTCTTTCATCATAAGAAACAATTCCATTATTATTATAAACATCTTTTAAATCTAATAACTTACTATTATTATAATCTTCATATTCTATAAAAAATGATGAACCTTTAACTTCATTAGAAAATGTATTCATATCAGTTTTTTTAACTTCAAATCCATCAAAAAAATAATTCAAATCATCTTTTGAAAAAACAAATAAATAATCTTCAGGAATAAGTAAAATCTGATCTATAAACATTTTAGAATCAGAATTAAATGAAAAAGTTATTTTATTAGAATCACAATATAACTTACCCCCATAATAAAAACCATTATCATAAGTCAATCTCTGTTCAGATTTATTAGCTGAAGAATAAACTTTCAAAAAACTTCCATCATTAAACTCACCAGAAACATATATATAGTAATTTCCTTTAAGTGATTTCAAAAAATTATTTTTTAATACAATCTTAGAATCTGCTTCAATTCTAACATTATTTTTATTATCCATAGAAAAAGAATAAATACCACTATTCAATTTTTCAGCTTCCAAAATTTCAGCAGAACTATATTTTGAAAATACCACATCAGAAAATTTAAAATATTTTTCTGGAATATTGAATAATCTTATCTTAGAAAGTAAATAAGAGATTGTAGACTCTGCACCTGAATTACTATTAACATAAACAGAATGCAATCCATCAAAACCTTCTCCATTATCCCCATACATAATCAAATTAGGATTATTATTCCCCTCAAAAAAACTATATAAAAAAGCCGTATAATAACCATATTTATCTTTTTTAGTGATATTATAAAGCTTAGATGCTGTAGAAACATAAGTTTCAATACCATATGATATCTGTTCATAAAGTTTAATAAAATCTTTTGATTCATAAACAGGACCAAAAGATAAAATTAAATTAAAAATATTATCAGCATAAAAAATAGCAGAATTTAAATATTTCTCATCTTTACAAATACTATAAAAATCAATCAAAGCCTCTGCTTGTCTACTACCCCAACTATGCCATAAAAAACTATCTTTAGACTCATTATATGCACCCTTAAAAACTCCACTTTCAAACTGTGTACTCATAATACCATCTGCAACTCTCAAAGCAATATCAAAAGACTGTTTATCATTAGTCTCTTTGTAAAACTCTGTAAGTCCTAAAAGAAAAACAGACGAAATATCACTATAACCATTGATAAGACCAAATTCATTCAAATTATTTTCAAGGATCTTTTCAACATTCTTTGCTGATTTAATCAAAATATTCTTATAATCCCCATCAAACATATATAAACAATTACTTATAGCCCAATAAGCTCTTGCAGCCCACCAAGAACCACTTTTCCTACTCGTTACTCCAAGTTTATTAATAGATCCATCATCAAAAACAAAATTATAAAAATCTCCATCAATATCTTGAAAAGCTAAAACAAAATCCAAAGCTTCTTTAACCCTCATCTTATATAATTCATCATTCTCAATCTTATAAAGCTCTGAATAAACTATAGCAACTCTTGCAACATCATCTACACAACTAACTCCTTCTTCAGAAACTCCTTTTTTTATATAATTATTTCCAATATTATCTGCATAAATCCAATAACCATAAAATTCTTCATCCTCAATCAAAAATTTATCCCTCAAAAAATCCAAATGATTCAAGTTTAAATCCACAGAAAAAGAAAAAACAATAATGAACAAGAACATAAAAAAACAAAAAAATTTTCTCATAAAAACCTCCAAATAAAAATATTAGAAGACTAATAAAAGCCTTCTAATAAATACTATTTAATTGTAACTGATTGAATCTCTAAAGATCTATTATTCAAAAATTCAAAAATATTTTTTACATTTTTTGTGCCATAAACAGAATAAATTCTATCAAATTCAACAATATCTCCTGCCTTAAATTTCATCATCAAATTATCTCCAATTTCTTGATCTGAAGTACCATTAAATACTCCTTTTGTAGGCTCATACAAATTAAATTCATCTGGCATCCATCTAAAAAATCCATCTCTAAACTCTCTACTCTCATACATCCATGAACTACCCATTATAAACTTCTTAAAATCAGAATATACAACAGGTTTAGTTGGTAAAATTTCTACTGCAGCAATATTAAGCTTATCAGAATAATTCGCCCTAAAATTTTCCATACTACCAAAAAGATAAGATGCTCCCCACCATAAAGGACTATTAGCTTCACCAGCATTAAAAGCTATATAAGGAATATCATTAAAAAACTTTATAGAATCTCTTTGTTTCCAATAATCTACAGATCTTATACCTAATTGCTCTGCCCAAACAAGTCTTCTAAAAACAGGCAAAATATGCAAAGAAGAATCATCCATAGATAATAATGGATTAGTAGCCATAACTTGAAGCTTCATCAAATCAACATAATTTGTAAAATAAAACTTATTATTTACAACAACATCTCCTGTATAAAATACAGTAGAAACTATCTCTTGATTAAAACCAGGAAGATCATCATAAGTCAAAACAGATTTAACACTAATTGACACAGCTCCTGGATCACTAACTTTCAAACTTTTAACAGAAAATCCATTAGAAGTATTTTCCACATGCTTTCCTAATTTCCCATCGATATAATAAGAACTTCCTGACCAACCAGCAACTCTTGCAGTACCTATTTCATTAAAAATATTACCTTCATTTCCATCAAAAGAAATAAAACTTATTAACCCTTTATTAGAAATTTTAAAAGAAAAATTTTTATTATTGACAATATAAGAATCATCATCATTAAGAACTTCAAAATTACTATCAAAATGCAAAACATCCATATCAAAATCATCACTAACGACTAACCTTGCTTCACCTTTAAAACAAAAACTAATCAAATCATCAGAAGAAATTCTATCATTAGAATCCATATCAGTTATCTGATAAACAATATCCTTATCATTAACATCTTTAATTCTCAAAGAATACCAATTAGCATCAAAATCTTCACCAAATTTATCTAAAAGTTCAGAAAAAGTAAAAACTTGTGGAATATCTAAACCAGTTTTCTCATCGCTTCTAAACACTAATTCTCTGAACTCAGAAAAAGAAACAATAGAAATCAAACAAACAATAAATATTAATAAAAATTTTCTCATAAAAACCCTCCTCTTTTTGTAAACGCTTACAACAAATATCATGATAAACTTTTTATAGAAAAAAATAAAACCCTAAAAAAATCGATTAAAAATCATTAAAACGCTTTAAATCCAATTAATTTAATTTTTTGATATTTTTATAATATTTTAACAACTCTAATAACACAAAAAGATTCCACAAATCAATATTTAAATATAATCAAATTTATTTACACATAACAAGCCATAAAAACCAATAATTAAATTTTACAAAAAAAGAAAATAATGATATATTTAAAATGATAATTGTAAACGCTTACAAAAAAGGAGTTAAAAATAATGTCCACAATAAATGATGTTGCTAAACTTGCCAATGTTTCAATAGCAACGGTATCAAGAGTATTAAATAAATCAGAAAATGTTTCAGAAAAAACAAAAATAAAAGTTTTAAAAGTAATAGAAGAGCTTGGATTCGAACCTTCAAAAGATGCCAAAAACCTTGCAACTTTAAAAAATAAAAATATATTAGTATTAACAAGCGAAAGAATATTAAAAATAACAGACCAAAGAAAAGATTATGGAATCGATGAATTTTATAAAGCAATTTTGATGGGAATAGAAGATGGATTTAAAAACACAAAAACCAAAATAGAATTAAAAAATTATGATCAAATAAATGAAAATTACATACAAAAATTCGATGGAATAATAATAATAGGATCAGATCCAATACCAAACTACATAGAAAATATAAAAATACCGATAGTTCTCTTAGACAATTATATTCCTGGAAAAGATTATAACTGTGTAGTAAGTAATGGATATGATGGAGCATACTTTGCAATAAATAAAATGATAAAAAGAAATTATAAAAAAATATACCATCTACATGGTTCATTATCTTATTATGGATTCAAAACAAGATACGAAGGCTATAAAAGTGCAATGCAAGATAATGGATTAATGCCAGAAACCTTTGAATGTGATGAAACAGAAGAAAGTATAAAAAATGCTTTGAATATACTTTTAAAAAAACAACCTGAGGTAATATTCACTTCAAATGATCCAATAGCTTTAATCTTAATAGATCTCTTAAAAAAGAAAAAAATAAAAATACCTGAAAAAGTTCAAATAATAGGCTTTGATGACATAATACAATCAAGTATATCAACACCAAAATTATCAACAGTAAAAATCTTCAAATATGAAATGGGAAACAATGCTGCTTTAAGAATAAACGAATTAATAAATGGCATAAATGTACATCCAGTAATGTCATCTGTGTTCACAAAATTTGTTGAACGTGATACGACAAAAAAAGAGGAGGGCAAACAATGAAAAAAAGTATCATTCTTATAACACTCATTTTAATGATGAGCATAACAACATTTTCAAAAACCAAAATAGTATTCTGGACAGCTCCAAATCCGAATCAAGAAGTATTTTGGAAAGAAATGGTTGAAAGATATAATTCACAAAGCAAAGATATAGAAATTCAATGGAGTACAATACCTGCCGCTGGAAGTTCCGAAGAATCCATACTAACAGCAATTGCTTCTGGAAGGGCTCCTGACATATCAACAAATATATTTTCAGGTTTTGCAGCTCAATTATCAGAACTCGAAATACTCGTACCTCTAAGTGATATGGAAGGATTTGATCAATTAATAAAAAACAGAAAAATGGAAAATATAATAAAAACATGGGAATATAATAAAAAATCATATATAATACCCCTTTATTCAAATTCAGTACTAATGTGGTGGAGAAAAGATATATTAAAAGAATTTGGCTGGGAAACACCGCCAAGAACATATTCAGACATATATAAACTCTCAAAACAAATTCAAGAAAAAGACAAAAACAACTATTCAATAAGAGTAATTCAAGGTAGAAATTGGAATGATAGATGGTTTGATTATATAACATATTTTTATGCTGCAACACAAGGACAATCTTATCTCGATTTAGACAAATATAGAGCCAACATATCTGGAGAACAAGCAAAAGAAATAGCAAAATTCATAGAAACAATGTTCCAAAACAAATGGACAGCCGTCGATCTTGGTGAAGCCGCCTTTTATAGAGGTTACATTGCCGGAAGTCTTAAAGGACCTTGGGAAATAGCTTATGCAAAAAATCAATTCCCAAAAATATTCGAACAAATAATATTATCTACACCACCTGTACCAGACAACTATCCAAAAGATAAACCAGTATACACATTCGCCGATTCTAAAGGATTAGTAATATTTGAAACGAGCAAACACAAAAAAGAAGCTTGGGATTTTGTAAAATGGATATTCTCACAATCAGATTTCGACAAAAAATGGCTTGAATACACACAAATGCCTCCAGCAAGAGAAGACTTATTAGAAAATAATGATTTCAAAGAATTTTTCGAAAAAAATCCATATGCAGCAGAATATGCTAAATATGTAAAATATGCAATACCACCAGCACAAACTACAAAAACAGTAGATATACAAGACGAAATGACAGTAAATCTAATAGAACCTTTAATGTATGGCACAAAAAATTATGAACAAGCTATAAAAGATGCCACTAAAAATATCAACAGAATACTATGGTAAAGAAGGATAAAAAATGAAATCAAAAAATAATCTGAAAAAAAGAGAGGCAAGAAAAGGATTTGCAATATCTTCAATATATATAGTATATGCAGCTATATTTTGGGGCTATCCTTTTGTATGGTTATTCATACTTGCATTTTCAAAATGGAAATACATAGGAACACCCAAATTCTATGGCTTAAACAATTTCATAAAAGTTTTCACAGATCCAATATTTTGGCAATCATTCTCCAATGTTATGAACTTTATGCTATATTTTATTCCATTGGTATTAATAAGTTCATTATTATTTGCCATGGGAATGAAAAGGTTAAAATATGGAAAAACCTTTGTGGGATTAGCCTTTCTTTTAGCCAATATATCATCTGGAGTAGCATATTCGATAATGTTTTCAAAATTATTCTCAGAAAACGGCCCTTTAAACCAATTAATAGACAAATTATTCGGAGTTAAAATACCTTGGTTCACAAATCCACAATTTGCTTTATTCTCAATAGTTCTAATAGTTCTTTGGAAATTTATAGGATATTATGGATTAATACTATACTCTGGACTAAATGGTATACCAAGAGAAATATATGAAGCTGCCAAAATAGATGGTGCTACAAAATGGGAAAGCTTTAGATATATAACACTTCCATTATTAAACCCATCAATAGTGATGATACTCGTACTATCTATAACATTAAGTTTTGGAATATTCACAGAACCATATATGATAACCGGTGGAGGACCTATGAGAAGCACATTAACACCTATGATGTTAATGTATACAACAGCATTCAACAAAATGAACCCAACATATTCTGCAACGATGTCAATAATAATAGCTATCATAAGTTTTGGAATAATATGGTTAACAAGAAAGATAATAGAAAGAGATGTGAGTCTCACATGAAATCAAAAATAAATAGCATAATAATACATATAATAATGATATCTTTAGCTTTAATATGGATATATCCATATGCATGGCTTTTTATATCATCTGTAAAACCTGCAGATCAAATATATGATAATTTTATACCAACAAAATTCACATTAGAACATTATAAATTCATATTAAACTCTGCAGAAAAAATGGATAGACCTTTCATAAGAGGATTTTTCAACAGTCTATTCGTATCATTAACAGTAACCTTAATAGTAATATTCACATCAGCTTTAATATCATATGCATTAACAAAGCTACAATTCAAAGGAAGAAAACAAATAATAAACTTTATAATATTTCAAATGGTATTTCCATCATTCATGTTCACAATTCCAATGTACATACTAATAAGAAATTTAGGCCTTGTTGATACATACACATCATTAATAGTACCAAGTATGATAAGTGGATGGGGAATATTCATGATGCAACAAAGTTTCAAAACAACACCAAATGACTATATAGAAGCAGCAAAATTAGATGGTGCAAAAGATCTATGGATAATATTCAAAGTGATGATGCCATTAAATAAATCTGCAATATCAATAGTAGGTTTATTCACCTTCATAGGAATTTGGGACAATTTTATGTGGCCTTTAATAGTAATGAAAAATTACAATAAAATGCCTTTATCCGTATTACTTGCAAGCTTTAACACACAATACGGAGCATATCTCGGACCAGTACTTGCTGGGTCTGTAATACAAACATTACCTATGGTAATAATATTTATACTATTTAGAAAATACTATCTTGAAGGAATATCAATATCATTAAAATAATATGTGAGGTGTATTTTGTATGGATCCAATATTAAAGAGACATCCCCTAAGCCCTTTATTTGCCCCTAACCCTATGCATTTATGGGAATCAAAATATGTTTTTAATCCAGCAGTTATATACGATGGAGAACTTTTTCATATGTTGTACAGAGCTCAAGGTGCAGATATGGTATCAAGAATGGGATATGCAGTAAGTACAGATGGAATAAAATGGAACAGAATGGAAAACCCTGTATTCGAACCAAAAGAAAACAATGAAATGTATGGAGTAGAAGATCCAAGACTCACTCATATAGATGGAAAATACTATATGACATACACTGCATATTCACCAGAAAATATTTCAATAGCACTTGCATCAACTCAAAATTTCATAACTTGGAAAAGACATGGAATAGTAATTCCAGAATCACCAAATAAAGATGCAGCAATATTTCCAGAAAAAATAAATGGAAAATATGTAATGTTTCATAGATTAGAACCAGATATGTGGCTTGCATATTCAGATGACTTAATAAAATGGAATAATTATACAAAAATAGCAAGTCCCAGAAAAAACAGTTGGGATAATGTAAAAATTGGTGTGGGTGGAACACCAATAAAAACAGAATATGGTTGGCTTGTACTATATCATGGAGTAGGAGAAGGGCCAAGATTAATATACAGACTCGGATTTATGCTCTTAGATCTAAACGATCCAACAAAAATTCTTAAAAGAAGTGAAACTCCTTGTCTCGAGCCTAAAGAAACATGGGAAAAATTTGGCGGTGTTCCTTCAGTAGTATTCTCAGATGCAATAGTAGAATACAAAGATCAATACTATGTATACTATGGTGGAGCAGACAATTATATAGCCCTTGCAACGATAACAAAAGAAGAAATAAAAAATTGGATAGAAAATTAAAAAATTCCCCTTTAAAAGGGGAATTTATACTTTAACAACAAAGTTTAAATAATCATTCTTTTTATCTTCTGTCCATAAAAATTCTTCTTTATACAAATCAAGATTTCTCAAAATAATATCATAATCATCATAAATTTTTAAGATATCTTCTGTTGAATTCTCAACATTTTTAGGGTCAATAACTACTCCTATACCATATTTTTCAACCATATTAGCCATTGATTCAAAATTTTTATTAACTATAACAGGAGTTCCAGCAGCTAAAGAATCAAAAAATTTATTAGGCATAGAAAAAATAAAATTCAATGGAATCTCATTTTCACTTAAAGTATATGAAATTAAAGAAAAAGATGTTTTAGAAATCTCCATCATCATATCTTCATAGGGTAAAAAAGATGTAAAATCATGTTTAACACCTTTAAAATCATCAGAATCAAAACCAATAATTCTAAACTTAAAACCATTTTTCAAAAGATTTTGTAAAAGCAAAATCTCATTATCTAAAACTCTTGCAGTTTTTCCAACAAAAGAAATAACTTTTTCTTTCATATCACTTTTTAAAACATTTTCTGCATAATTAGTTATAACCTTTGCTTTTATATCAAAATCTATAAATTTTTTGACATAATCCAACATCTCTTCAGAAACAAATATTGATTTGTCCGAAAGTTTAAGTTGTTTTTTAAAAATTTTCCACATAAGAAATTCTTTGATCTTCTTTTTAAATCCTGTCAAAGATTCCATAAAATTATCTGGATGAAGCTCATGAACATCATAAATAATTCTTTTACCCTTTTTTTTAGCTAATTTAAAGGGTAAAATTGGTTTAGTTGGTAAAAAATGATGCATATATAAAACTTCATAATCAAAATCTTCAATCATTTTAAAAATTTTTTCATCCAAAACTTTCCTTCTTTTAAACTCTTGAAAATTAGAAGAAAGTCTCTTACCATAAACAATAGGAATATATTTTATATTACCCTCAATATACTCAAATTCCTCTTCCTTTGTTATATATTGATAAATTACTTTATTACTCTCAGATAAAGCTCTGACAGTTCTATAAACTCTTTTGTCATACTTTGGATGCATATAACCAACAATAAAAAAAGTCATAAAATCACCTATACAAATTAAATTTTAAAAACAAAAATACAATCATAAATAATCAACAAATTCACCTTTAACAATACCTTCCTTAGCAAGTCTATCTGCAATATCATTATTGACATCATTTGAATGAGCTTTAACCTTAACAAAATCAATATCAATCTTATCCTCAACACTATTCATATAAGATTTATACAATTTAGTCAATTCTTTATTGGCTCTCCATTCACCATTAATCCATTTTGCAATCCCTTCATAATCATGATAAATCAATACTTTATCAATAGAATTATTAATACAAAAATCAATGGTAGCAACACAGGCCATAAGCTCTCCAGCAACATTTCTTGAACTTACAAATCTTTCATCATTACCCTTAAAACTCAAAAAATGTTCTTCATCATCAAAAAACAAATAAACTCCCGAACCATAAATCTTCTTGGCACTATCATAACTTCCATCTATATAAGCTTTCCAACAATTATTTTCATCAAACTTAACCATAACCTCATCTTCAATGAAATTGTAAGCTTCTATCTCATTATCAAACTTCTTAAAAATAGCTCCTTTAAATCCATCAACTTGAGCTTTACACTCATTCCATGTATTGTAAACACCTTTAATTCTACCATTTTTTACAGCATAAAAATATTTTTTCAACTAAAATCCTCCTAAAAATCATAATTACTTATCATCAAATCATAATTACTTATCATCAAATCATAATTACTTATCATCTCTTTTAATTTCTTTTCCTTCAGCATCATAATTTACTTTTGTAAGTTCAGATTTGACAAAATTATCATTTAATAATTTAACAAACAAATCTTGTGATTTTTTAGTACTCAATAAAATCTTATCCTCTTCATCATAATCAAATTCTCCTTTCAAAAAATCATTAGTCTTTGAAAACTTTATTATTTCTCTTTTCTTGACCTCAAAAACTGGAGAATCCACATTTATTTTTGATAATTTTCTTGAAAAAGTTAAATCTCCCTCTTCAATTCTCTTCCTGAGTGGAGCATCTTCAACCAATATATCAAGTTTTTTTATTTTATCCATAGACTTCTTGGCATTCTCTTTAATAATAGCATCAAAACCGAAATAAGATTCAAGAATTTTTAAATTAATAAAATATAACTCATCATCGACCATAAAAAAATCAACCTTAGTATCAACATTAAAAAGGTTCTTATCTATCTTTCTAAATCTATTTGAATCGGGAAAAATAATAAACCTTTTATCATTTCCATAAACATTAATTGCATAACTTTTTCTGACAGAATAAAAATTTTCTTTCTCACTACCAAACTTAAAAATATAAAATCCAACATCTTTAAAATCATCATCTTTAATATCAAAAAAATCTTCTTCATAAAGACTTATATTCCTAATCAAATCCAAAAAAGAAGCAAGTTTATCTGTATAATCAAGATCATACTTAAAAATAGCATTTTTAGTATTTTCAAAAGAACTTATATTAACAATATTCTGACTATCCTTAAAAATTTTCAAACTATCCTCACAAACATTATGAGCCAAAGATTGTAAACTGTTATCTATCAAATCAATTCTTTTAAGAACTTTACTACTTTTCAAAAAAAAGTATAAATTAACAGAATTAATATTTTTAGGTTTTTTCAATATTCTTTTAATCTTTTCTAATCCAGATTCGATCATCTATTTTTCCCCCCATATATAATATCATCACTCAAAAGTTGATAAACTATATGGTCATCTACATGAAGATCATCTTTAGATATCAATATCTTTTTTTGAACTTTATTCTTACTCTCATATTCAACCCTATAAATCTTAAAACCATAAATAGCCAAAATAGGATTAGAATAATAAAGATTAGTTCTAATATAAATAACACCTATAAAAAATAATAAAATAAAAGTTATTAAATAATTTCTTTTATCTCCAAAATTTACAAATATCAATGGCATAATATAAGTATAAAAAAATGACATATACTCAAAATTAATACTCTCAACTTTTTTTAACTCCACTGAAAGATCTCTCTTAACTAACATCTTTTTAAAAAGATAAAAAGTAAAAAGCCCAATAAGCATGAAAATAATCAAAATAATTCCATACAAATTAAAAATCAAATCAAGACTTTTTATATTCATATCTTTATCAAAGCAATTCAAAACAAAAAATATACCGAATAAAATATCAAGAGATAAAAAATAAAACCCTATTTTATAAAAATAATTAATCTTTTTTGAAAATTTCATCTTATATCCCTCCAAAGATAAAAAACATCATAAAACAGCTTTTTTAACAATATCTGAAATCTTTTTTTCTGTATTTTCATTCAATTCAGTAAAAAACCATGCACATTCCATTAAATTATCTTCTTTTCCATCTTCAACAGAAAAATAAGCATGTTCAGTCAAACCAAAAGTCATATACTTATCAGCCCTATGAAATATTAACACTGGATCTCTTTTAGACTTTGCATAACCCGGCATACCATACCAAAGTCTTGGACAAAGATCGGGCACACTATTTAAAATTATTTCATGGACCTTTTTTGCCAAAATTTTATACTCTTCATCCATAGCCTCTATCTTTTCTAATACAGCTAATTCATCTTTACTTTTCATCTTTATCCCCCCTATCAATAACATCAATATTATATAATATAATAACAAAAAAGCAGGGCAATGCCTGCAATTATCTTTGAACATTGAACTGAGATTTTATATTTTTTTAATCCCTTAAATATAAATCTCTTGTATATATCTTATTCTCAACATCTTTCAAATCATCATTCATTCTATTTGTGAGTATTATATCAGATATACTTTTAAACTCTTTTATATCTCTTATAACCCTCGAATTAAAAAATTTATCTTCTTTCAATGTAGGTTCATAAACCACTACTTCAATACCTTTTGCTTTTATTCTTTTCATAACTCCCTGAATAGAAGATGCTCTAAAATTATCAGAATCTGTTTTCATAGTAAGTCTGTATACACCAACTATTTTTGGCTTTTTCCTTATTATTGCATCTGCTATATGATCTTTTCTTGTACTATTTGAATCTACTATAGCTCTTATCAAATTATTTGGTACATCTTCATAATTTGCAAGCAGTTGTTTTGTATCTTTTGGTAAACAATATCCTCCATATCCAAATGATGGATTATTATAGTAATTACCTATTCTTGGATCTAAACAAACTCCTTCTATTATTTGCTTTGTATTCAATCCTCTTATTTCAGCGTATGTATCAAGTTCATTAAAAAATGATACTCTCATTGCTAGAAATGTATTTGCAAATAATTTTATCGCTTCTGCTTCTGTTGAATCTGTAAACAATACTTCTATATCCTCTTTTATCGCACCTTCAACTAATAAATTAGCAAATTTTTTCGCTCTTTCACTTCTTTCTCCTACAACTATTCTCGATGGATAAAGATTATCTATCATACAATGCTTTTCCTTCTCTTAAAAATTCTGGAGAAAATATTATATTTTCTGTATCATACTTTTCTTTTATCTGTTTTGTATATCCCACTGGTATAGTTGATTTTATTATCATTACTGCATTTGGATTTATTTTTATTACATTTTCTATTACATTCTCTACTGTTGATGTATCAAAATAATTCTTCTCTGGATCATAATTCGTTGGTGTTGCTATTATTATATATTCTGCATCTTCAAAAGCTTCTTTTTCATCTAATGTTGCTTTTAATTTTAATTCTTTACTTTTTAAGTAGTCTTCTATTTCTTTATCTGCTATTGGTGATTTTTTATTATTCAACATATTTACTTTCTCTTCTATTATATCTAAAGCTTTTACTTCATTCTTTTGTGATAACAATATTGCCAATGATAACCCAACATACCCTGTTCCCGCTACAGCTATTTTCATCTTTTTATACCCCCAAATTACTTATTATAATATTCTTTATACCATTTAGCAAAATTAGCTAAACCTCCATCAATTGTTTTATTTTTGCCAATTTTATCTACTATATTATATATCATAATAAGAAAATCTTACAGTTTAAATAAAAACTGTAAGATTTTTATAATTCATAATAATATTATTTATTTATAAATTTTTTATAATAATCCCATTGACCTATATCTATCATTTTTTTATTAGAATTATAAACTCTAATAGACATTTTTCTTAATTTAGCTCTTGATATTAAATCAGGCATATCAATTTCTTCACCTTTTTTTATAAGTTTTAATACATTAGGATTCAATATATATATTCCAGTATTTACCATATAGCTCAAAATAGGTTTTTCTTCTATATCTACAAAAATATTATCCTTTTGTTTAATGACACCGTATGGAATATTAATATCTTCACGAGCAGTAAAAATAGTAATATCATCATCATTTAAAATATGTTCTTTAACTGCTTTTGAATAATCAATATCCAAAAGTATATCACAATTAGAAACTATTATAGGATTATTAGAACTTATATAGGCCAAACTTCCAGCCGTTCCTAAAAAATTATCTTCTTCAATATAAGAAATATTATAATCTAATTCATCAAAATATGTTTTTATCATCTCTTTTTTATAATTTATAGTAAAAATAAAATCATAAAAACCATATTTTATAAACTGTTCCATTATATTCTCAATAATCGTCTTTTCTTTAAAGGGGACTAAAGGTTTTGGAATTATTTTCGTTATTGGTAATAATCTGACTCCTTTTCCACCAGCCATTATAACGACTTTTGTATTATTAATATCATAATATTCTTGAAAATTGATATCAAAATAAATTATTTTCAAAAGTTTTTTATTAGAATTCAAAATTGGAAGATAATTAACCATATTATTAATCAATTCTTTTTGATTTTTATTTTCAAAATCTTCTTCAAATATAAATTTTGGATTATCATTCATAATATCTTTAGCTACAAAATCATCAGATTTAATTTTTCTTCTTAAATCTCCATCGGTTATACATCCTATCAAAATTTCATCTTTAACAACAAATAATATTTTATGAATAGAATCATTTATATATTCAATTATTTTATCTTTTTTAGTATACTCATCTATAATTTTAAAATATCTCAAATCAAGTATATCCATATTAAAACCCCTTCAAAATAATCTCAGCAAATTTTAAATCAAAATAATCATCTATATCTATAGAATTTTTTTTATCCATTATGTAAGCGAATGAATTACATTTAAACCAATCTCTATATTTTCTAATATATTCTACATCAGCTATATATAATGCTCCATTCAATCTATAATACGTATCAAGATCTTGTCTTCTTCCATTTTTTACATCTTCATTTAAAAATCTATCCATAGATAAATCTTTTGGTAATGTATTAGACCATAAAGGTGAATGATCAACCTCACAAACAGAAACAACAGCATTCGCATTATTATTTTCAAACAATTCAAAAGCTTCTATTATATTTTTATCATTTCTTAAAGGAGATGTTGGTTGTAATAATATAACAATGTCATAATTTTTTTTATATATTCTCTCACAATTATCTATTGCATGAATTAAAGCATCCATTGAAGATGATGAATCAGTTGCTAATTCTTTCGGCCTTAAAAAAGGAACTTCAGCACCATATCTTTGTGATACTTCTAATATTTTTTCCGAATCAGTAGAAACAACTATATTTTCAAATATTTTTGAATTTTTAGCCGCTTTTATTGTATAAGATATCAATGGATTTCCATTTAAATCTATTATATTTTTATCTTTTATACCCTTAGACCCACCTCTTGCTGGTATAACACATAGAGTTTTTTTCAAATAAATCACCTCAAAAAATCTTCCCACTTAAATGCAATATCTTTTTTTATATCTTTAATAATAGTTTTACCAATTAAAATATCTATATATTCAGGAAGAATTCCAGAATTAGCTCTTTTAATCTCAAAAGAATTCATATCAAATTTACTACCTTTATAAATATCTTTAGAAGACACTAAAACTCTTCTTACTACTTTTCTTATCTCTATTTCAGATTTATTTGGTTTTTTTATACCATCACCAATAGACTTTTCAACATTTCTTATAGCTTTTACCATTTCTTTTAATTCATTAGGATCTAATGATGCCTTATGATCTGGTCCATTAAGAGTTTTATCTACAGTAAAATGTTTTTCAATTACTTTGGCGCCCATAGCAACTGCTGCAATTGGTATTTCTATACCAAGCGTATGATCTGAATAACCTACACAAACCTTAAAGGCCTCTTTTAAAGTTTGCATAGCTTTTAAATTAACTTCATCATATGGACATGGATAATTAGTAGTACAATGAAGCAAATATAGTTTATTTGAAAATCCTTCACCATAAATAGTATCAACTGCTTTTGAAACTTCTGTAAGATTACTCATTCCAGTTGATAATATTAAAGGAATATTCTTTTTTGCAAATGATTTCAAAAAAGGGATATTTGTAATTTCACCAGAACCAATTTTTAAAAAAGGAACTTTAATTACATCAGAAAGAAAATTCAAACTTTCTTCATCATCTGGAGTAGATAAAAACATAATTTCTTTTTCTTCACAATATTTATTTAATTTTATAAAATCATCATAAGATAATTCTAATTTTTTAACCATATCAAATTGATTTTCGGAATTTCCTGTATTATTTTTTTGATAAACAGCTTTATCAACCGATTTAGATAATACTTTCTCAGTTTTAAAAGTTTGAAATTTAACAGCATCTACGCCGGCTTCAACAGCAGCATCAATTAATTTATATGCTAAATTAATATCTCCATTATGATTAACTCCAGCCTCAGCTATAATAAAAGTTCTATTCATAATTATTCCTCCAAAAGATAATTCCATTTTTCTTGATCAATTTCATTTATAAATTTTTTTGTTATAAGTTTATTCTTATCTAAACTTAGAGCATTTTTTATAGCAATAGCTATTCTTTCAGAATTTTTCCCATCTTTATACGGATCATAAGGATTATAAACATCTAATATTTTATTCTTAAATTCTTTTGATAATGCAATTTTTATATTTTTCTCTATCTCATTTTCATCATAATTACAATGTAAAACACTTTCAGCAGAAAGTCTATTCAATTGTCTATTACCAACATTAATTGTTGGTATTGAAAAAGATGGAGCTTCAACAATTCCACTTGAAGAATTACCTAAAACCATTGAACTATTTTGCAAAACTTTTAAATAGTTTTTTATTCCAAAATGCGAAATAAAAAAACAATTCTTATTTATATCTACAAATTTTTTAATTTCATTTTCTATTATATCTGAACCTTTTTCATTTCCACAACCAGTAAAAATAAGTTGATATTTTCTAGAATATTTTTTTAATATATTTAAAATTGGAGTAACCTGATCAAAAGGAGATAAATTTTCTAAAGTTGATGGATGATAAGTCACTAATATGCTTTTTTTATTCAAATCTATATCAAATTTTTCTAAAATTTCTTCTTTAGAAGCTAATTCATTGGAATGTATATTATCAAGGCCATTTTCTCCTGTTATACAAATTCTCCAATCTTCTTCTCCCATAAGACTTACATTTTTTGCATAATCTTTATTTGCAACTAAATGTACATGAGAAAGTTTTGTAGTGGCATGTCTTACACTATCATCTATTACACCTTCTGTAATTTCTCCTCCACTAATATGAAAAATTGGAATTTTATACATTAATGCCGGAAAAGTTACAGAAAATAATTCATATCTATCTCCAAGTAATATTATACAATCAAAATAATTATCTTCAAAAAATTTACCTATATCTTTTATAGAATTGCCAATATTTATACATAAATTCAAATTATCATTTTTTTCGTTAAATGAATTGATTTTAAATATTTTATTTTGATCTAAAATCATATCTTCTTCTATTTCCTTATAAGTAAATCCTTTATTACTTAAAAAATGACTTCCAGAAACTAATAAATAAGTATCAAATTTATTATTAGATATTTTTATTAATGGTTTTAATAATCCATAATCAGATCTTGCTGAAGTAAAAAATAAAATTTTTTTCATTTGTTATCCTTCTTCATTATTTATTATATTTAATATTTTTTCCATATCTTTTAAATCATATCTATAATCACAAGGTATGGATATGATCTCATCACTAATATTATTTTTAAAATCACCCAAAAAATCTGTATTCCAATGAATAGGTGCAAAAATTTTATTCTCAAATAATTTATCTCTAATAATGTTTCTTTGTTCAACACTTTTAAATAAAATTGGAAAATATTGTGAATAAAAATTATAATTTTTATTTAAACCTTTATTTAAAATATTAAAATTTTGCTTTATTTTTAATATATATTCATTTAAATTTATACATTTTAAGATATTTTCAGACAAATAACTAATTTTATAACCAAAATCATTTGAATTATCTAAAATAGATTCAGCATTTTTTATTATATTAAAATTTTCATCATTATTAAAGTTGTTAATACTACTATAATATCTGGAAAAAAGTCCATATGTTCTTAAATATACAAAATCTTCTCTTGATTTATCTTGGAAAACTAAATTCGCATTAGATAAAACATATGCTCCATCTGGTAAAGCAAAACTTTTTCTTAAACTACCTATTATATATTTTGATTGAGATAATACATTTCTAAATTTTTCTTTATTAAATATTAAATGTGTTGTATCTGAAATAATATTCAATTCATTATCTATAGAAAATCTATATAAGTTTTTATCAACAAAACCAAAAAAATTTATAATCAAAATATAATCATTTTTTTTAGGTTTAAATTCTATATCACTCTTTAATTCATCATAAATATTATAAAATTCATAATTCAAATTATTTTTTATAATAGGATTTAATACAGATTCACACAAAAAATTTGGTATCCATATTTTCTTATCTTTTATATTATTAAATATAGCATATAAAGCATCTCTTCCAGTAGAAAACAAATTCAAATTAATCTCAAAATTTTTGAGATAATTCAACAAACTATTGTCTATATACTTATAATTTTGATTAAAAAAATATAATTCTCCACCAATCATATTCAATATTTAGCATCCTTTATTAAAAAAATATAATTCTCCACCAATCATATTCAATATTTAGCATCC
>NZ_JASUSU010000075.1:0-7816 GCF_030445905.1 Oceanotoga sp.
TATAGAGTCAATACATTGTGATGAATTAGCACAATTTGATTATTGGATTTCCCCTAATTATAATTTTTATCCCCAGATGGGTATGAATATTAATATAGCTTTAAATAAAAATTTTACAAATATATTTGATGAGTATGATTCTTATTTTTATAAGGAATTAGTAAAGGAACTAGGAGACGACAACAAGTAAACACTTTATGGCAAGTAGAGTTAAAGAAAATGCTACAAAATTATTAGAATAGATAAGATCAATTTGAATTATAATTTGAATAGAATTAATGCTGTGAGATTTGGTAAGTATGATATTTTAAATGTTAGAATATTACTTGTAACTAATATGAAAAGCTGTAAAAAAGTAGTAGAATTTAGTGTGAAAAGATTTAGATAAAGTGCTAGTTTTGATATAAATACTAATAAACAATAAACTTGACATTATCCATATAATTGGACAAGTTATGTTTATAGTCATTAGGCTAATACTGGGGGTTCAAAGGAGAGTAAAAAAAGAGATTGACTTTAGAATATAAGTAGGGTGGTGACAAAATGCAAGTAAAAATAGCTGGATTTATTGGAAGAAAGTTAATTGATAAAATTTTTGATAATACATTGGATAGTGTAATAGATAAATTGGCAAAAGACAAAATTAAAAACGACTATAAGAAAATTGAAAAAGCTATTTACAATACTCTTATTTCTGAAAATAAAGAAGAAGCATATTTTGAAAGCCTTCAAAGATTATTAGATGAATCTGAAATTATTAATGTGCTTTTTAATTTTACCTATTTAATTACAAATTTGTCAATGGAGGATAGAAGAAACTATATTGAGGAGTATATAGAAGAATTTTATAATGGAAAAGGCATAGAGAACATTGAGTTAAGTATTATAAAAGGGAAAATAAAGCAGCAGTTTGAGTATTGTTTTAATGTGATGAATGAGCCGAGTGATGAATCAAGAAAACTGATTAATCAAATAGTGGTTAAGATTGCTAACACAAGTGAGTATCAAACGGAATTAATGAATTATTTGAAATGCGATATTGAGGAGTTACATACAGAGATACTTAATATTGAAAAACTTTTCCCAGTTAGTGATGTAGACTTAGTTTATTTGAGATCCATGGTTAAGACGTCTATTGATAATTTACAGGTGCGATTTAATAGGGAATTCAATGTTGACGTTGAATTGTCAAACTGGTTTGGTAAATTTTGCATTATTGAAGATGAGAAAAGAAATTTGTATTCATTATTAAAAGAAGTACAAGATGCTATATCAAGAATTAATGTTAATGGAAAAACAGAAATGATAAAAAAGTGGAACTCTTTGATAGAAGATTTGCTGGAAAATAGAGAATTTAATTCTTCTTTATTGGAAAAAGATATAGAAGAATATATAGACCAAGTCGAGGAGGAAAATAAGAAAAAATGTAGTGAATCAGAGGATGATTACTATAAAAGCAATGAGTATTATGACTGGCGAAATTTATGTGTGAAAAATAGTAATTTAGATAATTATAGGAAGGCATTTTATGCAGATACTTTAGTTATTACAGGTGAAGCAGGTATTGGTAAATCACATTCAATAGCACATTTCATATATAATTATTTTTATCTGCAAAATAAAATATGTATATTTGTATTAGGGCAACATTTAAATGAGCAGCTAGATCCAGTGTTAATGTTAGAAAAATGGTTGCATATCCCGTATACTATTCAGAGATTTTTGGAGCAATTAAACAGAATTGCAGAGGAAAATAATTGTATTATTCCATTTATTATTGAGGGTATAAATGAAGGATACCATTCTGAAGTGTGGAAAGAATATTTTGAAGGTTTGGTTGGAATATTTGAAAAGTATAATAAAATAAAGCTTATGGTTAGTATTAGGAAAACATATATGAAAAAGTGTTTACCGGAAAACTTTCAAGACCGAGACAAAACATTGGTTATAGAACATAGAGGATTTGCTGGGAATTCAATTCAAGCAGTTACAGAGTTCTTTGATTACTACGGTATCAATAAGCCTACATTTCCCATCCTTTATTCGGATTTTTATAATCCGTTATTTCTTCATACACTCTGTAAAACAGTAAAAGGTTCTGGGAATGTTAAAATTGACGAATATAGTTCATTTACTGAAATTTTCAAAGGATATATTTCTGTTATAGAAGAAAGTCTTTCAAAGCGTTTTCAATACCTTATAGGTCTGAAGCTTGTGAAAAAGTGTGTTGATAAAATTATTCAATATAGTCTTAAAAATAATGTGCGCTACGGAATTACAATCGATAAATTTTATGAAATTGTTGGAGAAGTAACACAAAGATTTGGAGTGTCACTAACTGAGTTTGTTCAGGCTATGATTGATAATGGATTATTCTATACGGAATTATATGGTTTTGATCTAGAGGAAGAATATATTCAATTTGCATATGAAAGATACCATAATATTTTGGCAGCTCAATTTCTAATTTCAGATATTAATGCTAAAGAGGAATTGGTTGAATCAATTTCAGGTGGTGAATTAGCTAAGTATTTTATTAATATGCATAGTGGGATAGTAGAAGAACTATTTGTTTTGGTGCCCGAAAAATATTCAGTAGAATTATTGGAATTACTTGAAGAAGAGAAAGCAGAAAAAGTATTAGATTTGTTTCTTAATAGTTTGATTTGGAGAAAAAAGACAGCTATTTCTTTAGAGACAACTATTCGTATGATTAATAAATATATAGTTGTGCGACCATGGTATTTCAAAAAGTTAATAGAAAAATTGTTAATTATTGCACCAATTGAAGGGCATCCATTAAACTCCTTATTCTTACATGAACATCTTATCAAACGTACAATGGCAGTAAGAGATAGTTTTTGGGTTGAAAGTTTGTACGATGATACCATTGACAGTAACGGTATATTAAATACATTGGTAAAATTACTTAGAAATCAATTGGAAACTTATACAGGTAAAACAAAAGATCTAATCGCTATACTTTTAGTATGGTCTTTAGCTAGTACAAATAATAGCTATCGCGAGAATGCCATTCGATCTTTGGTGGCACTAATGCAAGATGATTTAGTAGTTGCAACAGCAACCATAAAGAGATTTGAACAAGTGGATGATGGATATGTTAAAGAAGGGCTATATTGTAGCGTGTATGGTGCTGTATTACGTTCTCAGAGAATGTCAGGTGCTGAAGAGCTTGCAGAGGTAGTATTTAATGATATTTTTGGAAGAAATGAGGTTTATCCACATATAATTGTTAGGGCACATGCAAAAGGTATTATTGATTATTTAAAACAATCAAATATTAAGTGTGGATTTGATATAACAAAAACAGTACCACCATACAACAGCAAATGGTATGAGAAAATTCCATCACAACAGGAAATAGATAGCTATTTATTTGATTATAAAGATAAAGAAATAAAGCCATATATGTATCCGGTCAATACAATAATTCATTCTATGGCTACAAATACAGGAGAAAAATCTTTGGGTTATGGTGACTTTGGCAGATATGTTTTTGAAGGTTGGGTTGAACCATGGGCATATCATTTTATTGCTCAAGACTTAAGTAATATTGTTACAAATCAAATTTTTGAAACTTATAAATATGATTTTAATTTGCATGGTAAATTTGATAATAGAGTAGAATCATATGATCGTCATAAGCATAGAAATGAAAGAATTGGCAAAAAGTATCAACGAATAGCAAGTTTTGAAATGTTATCAAGACTAGCTGACAATTTTTCACCTGGAGAAGTAAAGCGAGAATATAGCGATGCTTATCAGGAATGGAATAGTAAAAGGTTAGAAGCAATATTTGATTTTGATGAATATTCAGATGATGTATTAGATTTGTTAAATGAAGAATATGAAGAAGAGGATGGTGTTAAAGAAGTATTTGTTCAATATAAGTACGAAGGACCATGGCAATTTTATTATAGAGGAATAGATCCTAGCGTATTAGCACAAAAGCCTTCAGAAGGAAAAAATCTATGGCAGGATGTATTTAGAATTCCCGATGTATCAAATAAGGTATGGGCCAGCGCTGAATCTGAAGAACCTACTATGGATAAAATAGTATTTGTTGAATATGGTAATGAGTCTTTTGTAGCTTTGGAAATGTATAATACATGGAAAAGTGACTGCTCAAGATACGATGAAGAACCTAAAGAGTACTTTGCTAAAGCGTTGGCAATGCTAGTTCCAAATGATCTAATAATATTAGATGAGGAAAAATCACAACTTAAAAAATGTGCAGAAGGAAGAAATAATTATGAAGTATATACAGTATTTGCAAGAGAATATTTCTGGTCAGAGGCATACAAAGATTTTGAAGAAAAGGTTAAAAGAGATTATGATGAAAAAGATGAAGATGGATATATCGAAACAGGAATTGACTATCATTGTCCAATGTCATATTCAGAAGAAGTGGAAAATGTGGTCTCCTCTTATGCTATGCCAAGTAAATACCTTGTTGAGAATCTTGAACTTAGACAATTAGATGATGGAAAATGGTATGATAAATCAGGTAAATTAATTTGTTTAGATATACAATTCGATGGTTATCGCGGAGCATTAATTATCAGAAAGGATAGTCTATTAGAACTGATTGATAATAAGAAATTAACTGTTGCATGGGGAGTTTATACTGAAAAAAAAGGTAATCCTTATTTTTATGCGACTAGAAAAACAGCTAAGTGGGATGAAAATGAATTTAGTGTAGAAGAATATGATACTGAACAATGGACAGTTAAATTTTAGAATATAAGAATATTGAGTATAAAAGTAGGTAAAATACTTTTATAAAACCGGGATTTTTAGGAATAAGAAAGAAGGGAGATAAAAAATTTATAGCAGTTGCACCTTCTAAAACTGTAAATTTATATTTTTTATTTGGTGGTAAAATGGAGAATTTCGAGGAACTAAAAAAAAGAAAAAAGCATTCAAAATTACAGGCTATGGACTCTACAAAAAAATGTTTGGTGAAACTAAATTCCAAGAATTTTAGCAGTATGGCAGAATTATAAAATTAAAAGGACGGGAGCTTAAAAGGCTCCTATTTAAATGTAAAAAATTTGTATAAGAAAATGCTATTTGTACATAATTGCCAATAAAATAAGTTTATGGAGTTGATATATTTAGCTAGGATAAAACCAAATTTAAAGAAAAAAGAAATGAAACAGGTACATTTTGATATAGATCTTGATGATTATTTAAAATTTGAAAAAATAGTAGTGGAGAGCAAATTAATAGCTTGTACAAAGTTTCCTTTCGATTAAGGGGAGCTATTTATAAGACCCTATAGCATTTCTTCCTGGGATTGGGGCGGAGCGACCCAATATATTTAATTAAGCATATGCCAGGTTTTATTCTGAGGGAGCGAAGAGTTAAAGATGGGATGTGGTTTCGTTGTTATACATTAATGGAGGTATTAAAACTGGAATTCGCTTATAGTAGTTATATTATGACTTAAATATATAGATTTTTATTATTTAATTAATTCTATAATATTACATTAATAGAGTAATTTATAATATAATTATGGAAATATGTGGAATTATTTAATAAATATATATTTTATGAATGTAAATAGTATAAAAGGTAGATTTATAAGGAGTTATTTATTATTACAGGAATTATAGTTTTTAGTTTTATATATAATAAAAAGACACATAAAAGTTTTAAATAAACTAATTATGAAAAAGTAAAGGAAATTTAAATGATATAAGCGATAAAGTTCCCAGAAATTAATCAATATATAATGTAAAAAATAATTGAGGAGGAAGTTGTTTTAATGAAGAATTTGTTGGTTGGAAATGGTATAAATATACAGTTTGGAGGGTATGAAAACACAAATGAATCTATTATTTTAAGAGGAATTAAGTCTTTAGAAAAGGAGGATTTTCCTAAGCACATTATATTAGAAAATACTAAGGATTTAGTGAAATTAATAGGATATTTATTTATAGAATTTAAGTATATGTTAAATGATGATTATAATTCATTTACTTTATCAAATGAAGAGCAACGATGTCTAGATGATATGAGAGAAAGGTATAAGGACAGAAAAAATTTGATTTTATCAGATATTGGCTTTGAAGATTACTATTTAGTATATGACTTATTTTGTAATAAAAATAATATAGTTAACCATGAAAAATTTTATATTAGAGAAGCTATTAAAACTTTTTTCATATATTCAATATTTAATGGAGGAAAAGTTAATGAGATTTATAAAAAGTATCCTGAAAAATTAAAAGAGTTTTTTGAACCATTTAATAATATTTTTACTACTAATTATGATGAAAATTTAGCTCGATTTACAGGAAAAAATATATATTATTTGCATGGAGCATTCAATATAATGGATTATAGATATAAGAAAGATTCTTTTAGAAATATGTTATCTAATAAAGCAATAGATGATTTCAATATAGATAATAAGTACTATTATCTATATTCAAATGTATTAACAACTTATAGTGGGTTTTCTAAAAGTTTTTCTATGAATCAGGCACACCAAGGAAACGAATTTATCAACAAAATGACAGATGGGTACAAAAGTAATCCAGCTATTAAGGAAGATATTGATAGTTGGAAATTTACTGATAATAAAATATTGAGAAACATGTATGATTCTATTATTCTAAAAGTTGATAATGAGGAATTACAATTTGAACAACAGTATCCAGTGAATGAGTTTAGAAGTATAGAAGGAGAGCTAAAAACAGTTGGGCTTTCACCAAATAATGATACGCATATATTTGAAACTATAAACAGTAATAGTAACTTAAAGAAGGTTACATATTATTATTATGATAAATCGGAATGTGAAGTGGTCAAAAAATTATTAAATAACTTTACTGTCGAATTTCTAGCAGTAAAAAATTTGTGGAAAGAATATAAGTAGGTGATATTATGATTAAGTTTAATACTGATTTTATTAAATTCGCAGAAGTTGCTAGAGAGTTAACAGGAAGTACAATGTCCAATAGTGAAATTTATTATAAATTTGTGTCTGTAATGTCTAATGTAAAAAAGAGGATACATGATAAAGTAGATAAGATAGTTAAAAAGGTTGATGTTTCTTTTGATGAAGCTCATCCATTATTTGTTGTTTATATAAATATATTAGCAGTTGAAGAAAGGCTAGATCCAGAAATATTATTACTATAGATTGGTCATGGATTTATAAAAAAGTGGTGGAAGATTGGAATACTTCCACCACTTTTACACCAAATGATAAAATAAAGCGTGATACATAAAAATATAGTAAGTTATACAAATGTTGATTTTATAACAATTAGGATTAGGATATAGAATACATAATAATATATATTGAAATATTAGTGTGATTTAATACAGAAATAAACTTTTATTGAAATTAAGGGGGTTTCTTATAAAGATGCTATAAAATATTTTGTAATAAGGAAAAAGATAAATAGTTAGAATGAGTTCTTTACTATTTTATTAATGCAAATAAAATCCTTAAACAATTGATATATAAGGGAAAAAGAAAATAGCGGAAGTATTAAATTTTCCGCTATTTTTACACTAATGCAGAAGTTATTATAAAATTCTATAAGTTATAGAAAAGTACAATAAAATTTTTATAATCCTAAATGTCAATATTTTAAAAGGAAATTAAAGTATATTTTGTTATAAAAAATATACTTTGGTAATATGGTTAAACACACTCACCATATTGAGACATGCGTACTTTTGTCCCGCAAAAATTAGTAAATATCTCACTGTACTTATAAACAGGAAAATTGAATAAAATAGATTTTAATGACTATTCAAACTTGTTATATGA
>NZ_JASUSU010000025.1:0-37452 GCF_030445905.1 Oceanotoga sp.
ATGGTAACTACTACCATATTTTATGTTTATTAATTTTTTAATAAATAAAATTTCTTTCATTATTTATTATCTTTTATATTTTTTTGTTTTTTTTAATTTTTATGAATTATCATGAAATATTCACTTAAGCGTATTTTATAGAGGGAGGAAAAAATGTCTTATTTACTTTCATTATTATCAGGTATATTAACAGGATTATCTATGCCTGGAAATCTATTTTCTTTTTTAGTGTTTTTTTCTTTAATTTTTTATTTAAAAAATATGGCCGATTCAAAAAAAACTTATGAAAGATTTCTTCATACCATAATATATTCTTTTTCAATGCTTTTTACCACTTTTTGGTGGCAAATTCCAGTTTTAACAAAGAATATACCTCAAGTTTTAAATGGGTATAGTTCTTTTATTGGTTTTATAGGATTTATAGGTATGATTTTATTACTTGTTTTACCTTATTTATTGATTTGGCTTCTTTCAGAGATGTATCATAATAGAAAATATAGAAAAGAAAACTATTGGTCACTCGTTCTATTTTATTCTTTTGCATATACTGCAGCTGAGGGGTTAAAAACTATTGGAGATTTTGCTTTTACTGGTGGTTCTTTGGGATATGCTCTTTATGATCATATAGGGATTTTACAAATCGCTTCAATATTTGGGTATCTTGGTATAAGTTTTATAATAGTTTTTATAAACTCTTTAATTGCTTTTGATAAATCAAGAAATTGGATCATAAAAATTCCAATTATTTTGAGTATGATTTATGTAGTTAATTTTTCAATTGAAAGATTTTTACCAATGTTTAATGATGAGGATTCTTTTAAAGTCACGGCTATTCAAATGAATGTTCCTCAAAATATAAAATATAATTCTAATAAGTGGAATAGTTATATGATGTTTTCTGATATTTTAAAAGAAACACAAGAGTTTGATACAGATTTGGTTATTTTACCAGAATCGGCATTTTTGGAAGATATAAGAGATACTGACATAAATTTAGCTCTCAAAGTAAATATAAGTTCTGTAAATAAACCAGTTATTATGGGATATCCAAGAATGAGCTTAGATAAAAATTATAATACAGCATGGTTGTACGATAGTGAGGGCAATATATTAGATTATTATGATAAAGTAAAACTCGTTCCTTTTGCGGAATTTTTGCCATATAAGTTTATTTTTGATAATTTTAATGCTTTTAATTTAATTAGGTATTATGAGACTGGTAAGGAATATAATGTTTTTGATGTGTCAAATACCAAAATAGGTACACAGATTTGTTTTGAGACTTATTTTCCTGAGGTTTCAAATGAACTCACAAAAAATGGTGCTCAATTCTTACTTTCTATAACAAATGATGGTTGGTTTGATAATAATACTGCATTAAAACAACATTTTTCTCAAATTATATTCAGAGCTGTTGAAAATAGAAAAGAATTTTTGCAAGTTTCTAATACGGGGTTAACAGGTAAAGTTGATAAATACGGAAGAATAACAGATCTTTATAAACCACATGAAGAAAAAATGGATAATTTTGAAGTATTTAAAAATGATGATATAACTATTTATATAAAAATAAGAAATATTTTAAAAATAATTTTATTTATATTGGCTTTGTTGTTTGCTATAATATAAAGGGGAATTTTCCCCTTTATATTTTTACTATGTTTTTAGGCTTACCAGTATTTAAATAAGCTTTTATATTTTCAACACACCAGTCTATACTCAATTTCAAAGCTTTTTCATTAAATCCACCAACATGCGGAGATAATATGATGTTTTTGAATTCATTTATAGGATAATCTAAAGGCATACATTGATTGGAGTTTTTTTCAGGGTAATTGTACCAAACATCTATGCAGGCTCCTTTTAATATATTTTCTTTTAATCCAATATATAAAGCTTCTTGAGATATTATAGGCCCTCTTCCAACATTTATGATGATTTTGTTTTTGAATTTTATTATATTATCTTTATTTATTAAATCTCTTGTAGAGTCAGTTAATGGAAGAGATATGAATATTATATCTGAATTTTTTATTGTATAATCAAAGTTATTAGTTATAATATCAAAATATTCATCATAATCTTTTGATTGACCTACTATATTTTTTTTATACCCAATTATTTTACAATCATAAGGTTTTAAATATTTGGCTATATTTTTTCCTATGCTTCCAACACCTAATATTCCTACTTTTTTTTCTATAATACTTTCCCAAGAAGATTCTGGGTTTTCACCAGCTGCAAAACCATGCCAT
Organism: Oceanotoga sp.; assembly: GCF_030445905.1. Taxonomy (NCBI): domain Bacteria; kingdom Thermotogati; phylum Thermotogota; class Thermotogae; order Petrotogales; family Petrotogaceae; genus Oceanotoga; species Oceanotoga sp. The sequence goes on from NZ_JASUSU010000025.1 coordinate 2,256, forward strand.
ATATTTTTTCTAAGATCTTCATCATATTCAATTATTTTACCTGTTAATGACATTAAAAGACTTACGGCCCTTTCAGCAACTACTTTTCCGTTACCTTTAGAATTAGATACTATTATATTTGATTTTTTTAAATCTTTTAGGGGTAAAGTGTTTACTCCAGAAAAAGGTACAAAAATAGCTTTTAAATTTTTTGCTTTTGTTAAATCTTCTTTCTTTATAGAGCCACCTATTAAACAATCTATATCTTCTAATTGTTCTTTTAAAGGAATATTAGGATCTTTTTTAATTACATTAAAATTTTTAAATTCATTTGAAATTTCTTCTATTTTTACTTTCCAATAGTCTGTTAAAATATGATCAAATAAAAATTTCATTTTTCCCCTCCTAATTATTTTGTTTTTTATATTATACATATATTATTTATTTTTAGGATTAATATGATATAATAGTTAGGTAAACAAACTGTTTTTGGGAGTGATTACTATTATTCAACAAAGAAATCAAAAAATTAATATTTTTGAAGGTAGTATAAAAAGTGTTTTATTTAAGCTTGCTTGGCCAATAATATTAACTAATATATTACAAACGATTTATAATATAACGGATGCTTTCTTTTTAGGAAAACTTGGAAAAATAGAGTTTTCTGTTCCAACTATCACATGGCCCATAATTTTTATATTTATTTCATTGGCTTCCGGTTTTTCTCATGCTGGCTCTTCTATGGTTTCGCAATATACTGGAATGAAAGATAAAACTATGGCTGAAAAATCTGCTGCAAATACTATAGTAACTATAGTTGTTCTTTCAATTGTAATAATGTTTATAGTTTTATTATTCTCTCCAAATATTATAAGTATTATGAAAGTATCTCAAGAAGTTTTTGATTTAAGCGTACAGTATATGAATATTATAGTTCTAGCCATGCCTTTCATGTTTTTAATGGAGCTTTCTGCTGGAATATATAGAGGCTGGGGAAATTCTTTTATAGCGTTAAAATTTACATTTTTATCCGTTATTATTAATATTATTTTAGACCCTATTTTTATTTTTTATTTTGATTTTGGTGTTCTTGGAGCAGCTTTAGCAACTTTTTTGGCGAGGAGTATAATAGCATGTTATTTTATGTTTACATTGATAAAAGGAACATATGGATTTAAAATTGATATTAAATATTTTAAACCTGATTTTAGACTCATCAAAAAGGTTTTACAAATAGGATTTCCTGCTTCTATTGGCCAGTCAATTACTTCAATAGGTTTTACTATAATAATGGGTGTTGTTTCAAGTTTTGGGACTGTTGTTGTCAGTGCTTATGGTGTGGGAAATAGAATAAATTCAATGGTTGTTATGTTTGCTATTGGTATGGAACTCGCAACAGCTTCTATGTGTGGACAATTTATAGGGGCAGATGAGCCTGAAAAAGCTGAAGAAACTGTTAAAAAAGCAGCTTTTATAACCTTTTCTATAATTTTGAGTATTTCTTTTTTATTATTTTTCTTTGGTCAATATGTTACAAGGTTTTTTATAAATGATCCTGAAGTTATTGAGATGGGAAAGGTATTTTTTAAAATGGTTTCATTCTCTTTACCTTTTTTTGCTACTATGTCTATATTTATGGGGGCTTTAAGGGGAACTGGTCATACAGTACAATCAACGACAGTTGATATGATAAGACTTTGGGTGATAAGAATTCCTTTAGTTGTTTTTATGGCAGATATATATGGATTTAAAGGTATTTTTATTGCTATGATAATAAGTAATATTTCGGCAATGGTTCTCGCATATTTATTTTTAAAATTTGGAAATTGGAAAATAAGAGTTGTAGAAAAATATGAAAAAATAGATTAAAACTAATCTATTTTTTCTATTTTGTCTATTTTTTGAATTTTATCTATTTTTTGATTATGTCTTGGATTTCTTGCAACTATTAATATTGATTTTATTATAGTATCCATTAAATCTACTTTTAATTGACTATTTTGTAGTTCGACTCTTGTATATATTTCCCCTTTTTTGGTAGAAACATATTTTGGTTTTACATGATTTAAAGTTAATGCCATTATGTCACTAATACATTTTTGACATTTACAAACTTTTATATTTGTGTCTTTGAGTATTTCAGTTAAACATTCCCCTACAATATCTTCCATAATGTTTTTTATCATAGAATCCCCCTTTAAAGTTCATACGAATCTTATAGAAATTGATAATCTACAACAGAAAAAGTCCACAATTTATTATTATTTGATTTGGTATTCCAATCTACTTCAATTGGCATTGCAAATTCAGGTGCCAACCTTCCATTTTCTATCCAATATTTAGAATTTTTATTATTAATTATACCAGGATTAGCAGCGACTTTTAATTTTAAAGGTTTATCAACAAAAACGACTTCATCTATAGTTTCTTCTTGAGAAATTTTTTCTATTATTATTTTTTTTATTGAGTTTTCTGGTATTGGTTTTACATTTATGAGAGCAATATTTTTTGATAAAGGACCTATTATCTTTACATTTCCAAGAGTTCTTTCATAATTATAAAAATCCAATATATCATGGAGTACTTCATTTGCAATCACATCTGCTCTTGAGTGAAATTTATTATTAACAGCCATTTTTAATAAATGTTTGAATTTACAACCTTCTCTAAAATTACTTTCGCCTATTTTGGGAATTTTAAATCCATAAAAATTTAAAATTTCATTTATTTCTTTTTTGTTTAAATTTAATAGTGGTGAATAAATTCCATCATTATATTTTATACCAAGTTTTCCCCAGGAGTCTGATTGATTTGATCCAACAACTACTAAACCTTTATATACGAATTCTTTAACTTTTCCAAGTTTTATATTTTTTGTACATTGATTACAATTTGGTCCGTGATACATTAAATTTTCTTGCTCTTTTTCACCTTGAGTGAAAAATAATCTTAAATTCATTTGATTTGCGAGACTTAAAACTGCTTCTAATCCTTTTGAATAAGAATAAGCTCCAAAACATACATTTATTAAAGTTATTTTTGAATTATCAAAAGTATCTCTGGCTATTAGAGCGGCTACAGTGCTGTCTAATCCACCAGAAAAGGCTATATATATTTTTTTATCTTCAGCGTAGAGTTTATATTCGTTTTTTATTTCTTCTATTTTATCAATTATATTCATTTTTTACCTCTCTTATCTTATATATCGTATTATTTATCTATACCTTTATATTTGTACATAATAAATATTAAATTTACTTATATTTTATAATAAACCATATTAACAGTTTATTATATCAGGTAAAAATTTTTTCTTATTATGCTATAATATTGGTATAAAAATAATAGAATTGTATAACTATAAAGGTTGGTGAATTCTTTGATAGTATCATTATCTCTTAAAAATTTTGGACTTTTTAAAGATGCCAATGTAGACTTTCATGAAAAACTGAATGTTATAACTGGTGAATCTGGTGCTGGTAAGTCCATGTTTATTTCTGCTATAAATGCATTTTTGACTGGAAATATACCACAGAATCTTAGAACAGATGAAGGGAATATTTCGGCTTTTTTTATAGTTGATGATGAAATAAGAGATTTAATTAAAGATGATTTCAACTTAGATTCAGAAGAGCTTGTAATTTCTTCAACATTTACTTCTAAAAGAGCTTTTTTTAGGATAAATGGTACAATAGTTCCAAAAGAATTAATTCAAAAAATAGGAAAACATTTAATAGAAGTTCATTCTCAAGATTCAAATATATTGTTGAGGGATGAATCCTATCAAAGTAAATTGATATATTCTTTACTTAGAGATAAAAAACCAGAGCTTTTTTCTCATTATGATGACTATTTTAAAGAATACAGTAGTTTGAAGAGTAAATTTGAACATATTCCATCAGATCCGTCAGAAATTTTTAGAAAGCTCGATATTTTGAATTATCAAATTGAAGAAATAGAGAGATTAAATCCAGTTATTGGTGAAGACGATGAATTGAATGATAGATATAAAGCTTTAAATAATGTAGAAGAAATAAGAAAGAATCTTTATGAAGATTTAAATATTTTGAAGGATAATGAAGAATTTAATCTCGATATTGCTATCGGGAATGTTGTTTATAATCTCTCTAAGATATCGGATTTTGGATTTAAAGAATATTATGAACAAGCTCTCAATATTCAAGAACTTTTAAATGATTTACATGGTAATCTCGAGTATAAGCTTGAAGATTTAAATGTAGATCCAAATGAATTGCAACAAGTTGGAGATAGACTTAATGAAATAATAAATTTAAAGAGGAAATATGGACCTTCTCTTGAAGATGTTATCTTAAAACTTGAAAATATGAAAAAAGAATATGAATATCTTTCAGAACTAAAAGATGAAATAGACTTAATAGAACCAAAACTTAAGGAATTAAAAAAGAAATTAAAGCAAGAATCTAATAATATTATAAAAAAAAGTATTGATTATTTAAATAGTTTGAAAAAATCCATAGAGAAAAATCTATATGATTTAAATATGAAAAATGCGAGTATAGATTTTAGATTTTCTGATAAAGAACCAGATAATACGAGTGCACATAAAGCTATTCTTTTATTAAAAACAACACCTCAAAGTCCATTTTTAAATCTTTCGGAAATTGCATCTGGTGGTGAGATGTCAAGAATTCTTTTAGCTATGGAAACAGTTTTTGGAAATGATCATTCAATAGATACTATGTTGTTTGATGAAATAGATTCTGGCGTTGGTCCAAGAATGGCAGATGTGGTAGGTGAAAAGTTGGAAGAGCTTTCAAAAAATAAACAAGTAATAGTTATTACTCATATGCCACAAGTTGCAAATGATGCAAATAGACATTTTAAAATATTAAAAATTGAAAAAAATGCTAAAACTTATTCATCTATAATAAGATTAAATTCAGATGAAAGGGATAAAGAAATAAAAGATATGTATGGAGATATAGTTTTGTAAGGAGTGATTTTATGGATAGAGAAGAATTAATACAAAAAATAATAGAAGAAAAAGGTGTTTCAGCCATTCCTAAAATAGTAGATCTTTTGAGTGAAGAAGATGTAGAAACAAGAGAATTGGCAAGAGATATTTTAGAAATAATGGGAGCAGCAGATGGTAAAGACTATTTATTTGAAGAATTTAAAAATAGATTTGATTTAAATGAAGATGATGATATCTCTTTGTTATATTTAGCTGAAATACTTGCAGATTTTGAATGTAAAGAAATAATACCTTATTTAGAAAGAATGATCAATAGTTTTTCTGATGAAAGAGCTTTTCCTATAATATATGAAAATCTTTTAAAATTAACTAAAGATGAAAAATATCTTGAGTATATTGAAACTTATATAGATGATGGAGGTGAACTTGAAGAAATCAGTATAATGGCTATGACCAACATGCCATCAAAAAGAGTTGTAAATAATTTAATCTCAAAATATAAAAATACAAACTCCAATTCTATAAGAGCTCTTGTCTTAGATTCTCTTGTAAAAGTATTATTATCTGATTTTGAACTCGTTCCATATTTAAGAGAGATTGAACCAGAAATATCTGAAAAGATCAGTTGGCAACTTCAAAAATCTTGAAATCTTTAACAATATATGATATAATGAATAAAGCGTATGGGGACGAAAAGGCTTCGACGGGTATAGGCCGTTCCGAGAAGCGAGTCGAGGTTTCGCAACCTCGTTAAAAAGCGAACACATAAATATAAACGCAGAAGAAAATTACGCTTTAGCTGCCTAAGCGCAGCTCGCCCACTTTTTGATGCCGAGTCTCATGAATTAGTTGGGTGTCATTAAAAGGACTCTTACATTTATACTTTCTCATTGGAGTATTTATGGAAATTTTACAATGATAGGATTTTTATTTTTTGTTCATGAAAGATATTAATCTGAAATCTTAAACATGAACTGCGCTCGGAGAAGTCGGTGCGGCTTATGTTCGGACGCGGGTTCGATTCCCGCCGTCTCCACCATTTATAAAAAGAGAGGATAAACTCTCTTTTTTTATTTTTTGTAGTATTATAAACATGTTATTAATAAAATAAAACCAAATATATGATAATGAGTAACTTTTAATTAATGTTTTTTTGTTATAATAACATTGTTAAAAATAGAACAAGTTAATATTTTTCCTGAGGTGAAGGACATAATTCTGACATCAAAGGAAGAGGGAATTTTATGACAATACTGATCAAAAATAAAACTTATCAGGTTTACTTGCCATATATTGTATCCTCCTTCCTTTGAGAAAAAAATATCAAAGGGAGGGCTTTTTTTATGGAAGAAAAAATAGCTATGATTTCAATTGCGATTACAAACAGAGAAGAATCTTTTGAAAAAGTAAATAAAATACTTCATGATTTTGGCGATAATATTCTTTTAAGAGTCGGGTATCCGATGAAAGAAGAAAATATCGCCATTATATTTATAATCTTTAAATCTAATACAGATTTAATAGGTGCTTTAAATGGTAAATTGGGGCAAGTATCAGGGGTTAAAGTAAAATCACATATTTTAAAATACTAAGGGGGTATTAAAATGTTTTATATTAAGGATTCAAAAACTAAAACATTTATTGATGATGAGAAAATAAGTACATTACTTCAAGAAAATATTAATCCAGATCCAAAAAGAGTTGAAGATATCATTCAAAAATCTTTGGATAAAAATAGATTGAATCTTGAAGAAATGTCATATCTTTTGAATTGTGAAGATGAAAGACTTGAAAATATGATATTTGATGGAGCTAAGAAATTAAAAGAAAAAGTTTATGGTAACAGAATTGTTTTGTTTGCACCTATGTATATAGGAAATGAATGTATAAATGATTGTGAGTATTGTGGATTTAGAGTTTCTAATAAAGAAATATTTAGAAATTCTTTAAGTATTGATGAAGTTAAACAAGAAACTAAAGCTTTAATAGACAGAGGTCATAAAAGACTTATATTAGTTTATGGAGAACATCCGATGTATGATGCTAAATTTATTGCAAAAACCGTTGAAGCAGTTTATTCTGTCAAAAGTGGTCATGGTAATATAAGAAGAGTTAATATAAATGCTGCACCTCAGACTATTGAAGGGTTTAAAATAATTCATGATGCAGGAATAGGAACTTTTCAAGTTTTTCAAGAAACATATCATGAAAAAACTTTTAAAAAGATACATCCAAGAGGTCCAAAATCTAGTTATAGATGGAGATTATATTCTTTGGATAGGGCTTTTGGTGCTGGAATAGATGATGTTGGAATAGGAGCTTTATTTGGAATGTATGATTGGAAATATGAAATGATGGGCCTTTTATCCCATGCCATTCATTTTGAAGAAAGGTTTAATGTAGGCCCTCATACCATTTCTTTTCCGAGAATAGAACCTGCTTTAAATACACCTGTTTCTGAAAGACCTCCATATATAGTTGATGACAAAAAATTTAAAAAATTAGTTGCTATATTAAGACTTGCCGTACCTTATACAGGATTGATATTAACAGCTAGAGAACCTATAAGTATTAGAAATGATCTTATGGAATTTGGTGTTTCTCAAATAGATGCAGGTTCAAATATAGGGGTTGGAGCTTATTCAACACAAGATAAAGAATCATATAAAAAATCTCAATTTGTTCTCGGTGATCAAAGATCTTTAGATGAAGTTATAAAACAACTTACAGATAATAATTTTTTACCTTCTTTTTGTACTGGATGTTATAGATTGGGTAGAACAGGTGAACATTTTATGGAATTCGCAATTCCGGGTTTTGTTAAACGTTTTTGTACACCAAATGCTATAAGTACTTTAATGGAGTATGTTGTTGATTATGCTTCTGATGAAACTAAAAATTCTTGTTTAAAGGTTATAAATAATGAATTGAAAGGTATTAAAGATATAAATATGAAAGAAAAACTTTTATCAAATCTTGAAAAAATTAAATCAACAGATCAAAGAGATCTATATTTTTAATTTTAAAGGAGATTTTATGGAAATATTTAATGATTTATATCAACAATTTGATTTAAAAGGAAAAGAAATCTTAGATTTTTTTTCCAATAATATGACAATTGAAAAAGAACATATAAAATATATACTTTCTTTGAATGGTAAAGAAAGGTATTTAATGTATGAAGTAGCTAAGAGAGTTAAAAATTTTTTTACTGTTGATTATGTATCAATTAAAGCTCTTATAGAGTTTAGTAATTATTGTTCTAAAAATTGTGACTATTGTGGTATAAGAAGAGATAATTTGAATATAAATAGGTACAGGATGAGTAATGAGGAAATAATAAATTCTGCATTGAAAGCAAAAAAATGGGGTTTAGATACAATAGTTCTTCAAAGTGGAGAAGATAATTTTTTTAAAGATGAAGATTTGATGAGTATAATAAAAATTATAAGAGAAAAAACAAAACTTCCAGTTTCTATATCTATAGGCGAAAGATCTTTGGAGTCTTATTTGAAATTTAAAAAATCTGGAGCTATAAGAACTTTAATAAAACATGAAAGTATAAATAAAGAATTATTTGATGATATTCATCCAGATAAAAATTATTATAACAGAGTAAATATATTAAAATATACTGATTCAATAGGTTATGTAACAGGATCAGGATTTATAGTAGGTCTTCCAAATCAAACAGATGATGATATGGCTGATGATATTATTTTTATGAGAGATGAAAATGTTAGAATGATAGGAATAGGACCATTAATAGCTTCTAAAAATACACCTTTTGAGAATATGAAAAATGGTTCTGTTGTAAAAACGATGAATGCTTGTTGTGCTGCAAGATTAACTGTTCCAAAAGCTCAAATGCCAGCAACTACTGCTTTAGGAACATTAAATTATAATTCTCATTATGAATCTTTAAAGTATTTTTGTAATGTAGTTATGGTTAATATAACACCCGATATATATAGAAAAAATTATAATATATATGATAATAAAGCTAAAATAGATTTTTTTGAAACTTTAAAGGAGTTAAAAAAAAGAAATCTTAAAGTTTCTCCTATAACGATGAAAGCTTTGAGTAGGTGATATTATGTCTTTAGGTGGATACAGACTCAATATAGTTATTTCTGGTAAAAGAAATGTTGGAAAGTCTTCGATTATAAATTCTTTATTGAATCAAGATATTGCTCTTGTTTCAGATTATCCTGGTACTACTACTGACCCTGTTTATAAAACGATGGAATTACATCCGATTGGTCCCGTTACTATTATAGATACTCCGGGTATAGATGATGTGGGGAATTTAGGAAATAAAAGAGTACAAAAAGCTCATCATGCCTTTATGAAATCAGATATTGGACTTTTGGTTGTTGATGATTATCCTGATGTTTATTTTTCAAATATTTTAAAAATATTTGAAAAAAATGATATACCTTTTTTAATAGTTTTAAATAAGATAGATATGTTTAAAAGTGATATTATTGAGTATTATAGTAAAAAATATAAAAAGAATTTTGTTAGTATTTCAGCAAAAAAGAATATTGGAATTGAAGAATTAAAAAATAAAATAGTTTCTATGAAACCTGAAGAAAGATCAATTCCAATGATTCCAGAATTCATAAAAGAAAATGATATTGTTTTATTGATAATTCCAATAGATACTGGAGCCCCAAAGGGTAGATTGATAATGCCTCAAGTTAATGCAATAAGAGAAATTTTAGATAAAAAAGCTTTTCCAGTAGAAACTTCAATAGAAGGTATTCCTAATATCTTAAACTTACTTAGTAAAAAACCAGACTTGGTCATAACTGATTCTCAAGCTATAAAAAAAGTATCGCAATTGATTCCTGAAGATATCAAATTAACCACATTTTCTATTCTTGAGGCAAGACATAAAGGTGATTTAAGATTATTATCTGAAAATATAGAAGAAATAGAAAATCTTAATGATGGAGATTCGATTCTTATAATGGAAGGCTGTGCACATAGACCTATGAGTGAAGATATAGGGAGAGTAAAAATACCAAATTGGCTGAAAAAATATACTGGGAAAGAGTTAAATTTTAAGTTTATTGCAGGGAAAGAGTTTCCAGATGAAGAAGATTTATTGAATACAAAGATTATTATTCATTGTGGAGGTTGTACATTAACAAGAACAATGATGATGAGAAGACTTGTACATATAAAAAGATTGAATATTCCAATTTATAATTATGGAGTTATAATATCTTATTTGAATGGTGTTTTAGAAAGGGTTATGATTCCAGATTTGCTTTAATTTAAAACGAAGACAAATTTTGTCTTCGTTTTAATAAATTATTTTAAAAATTCTTCTACGGTATTTTTTAATAAATTGATATTATCAATTATAGGAGAATGTCCACAATCTTCTAAATAGTGTAATTTTGCATTTTCTCCAATATCATTTTTTATATCTAAAGCCATTTTTTCTGGAACAACTATATCATTTTTTCCCCAAAGAATTAAAACTGGACATTTTATTTTTTTTGCTTTTGCATTTCCAGAAATTATTCCATTGCTTTCTTCAGATATATTAAATATAGCAAGTGCAAAATCTACATCTACTAAATTTCTTTGATTTAGCATATCATCTATATATTCTTCATATTTTTTTTCTGAAGGTTTATTATGAGTATATATTGACATATTCCATATTGTTTTTAACATTTCTCTATTTTTTTCTTCATAGGCTTTTAAAATTGGAATTACTTGAATAGGATCTTTTGCTATTTCTTCTTTTGTTTTTATAAGCTCTGAAGTTGGTGAACCATTAGAATCTTTTTTGAAAATAGGATAACCTCTTGTTCCAACTGATTCCATTAAAATTAATTTTTTTACATATTCTGGGTTGTCTGCTGTAAAATCCATAACTATTCCACCACCAGTTGACCAACCCATTAGATAGAAATTTTTTAAATTCAAACTATCACAAAATAATTTTAAATCTTTTGAAAAATCTTCTAAAGAATTTATAGGATTTTTGTATGAAGAGATTCCAAATCCTCTTAAATCTACTGCATAAATTGTAAATTCATCCGATAAGTTTTCCATTAATATATCCCAATGTTTTGATGAAGTCATATTTCCATGAACTAAAATTAAAGTTTTTTCTCCCCCTTTTTTATATCTATAACCATAAGTCTCTCCATTTAAAAGTTCTATTTCTTTTAAAACTATTTGCATATATTTTCCCTCCTCATCAATTAAAAAATGAATTACCTCTCATTATTATTTTACCATAAATATAACAAAAAATTAATTTAAAGTTATAATTCATATATGGTAAAATTATATATAGTTCTAAAATAGGGGTGGATTATGTTTAAATATACTGTTTTTTTTGATATGGATAAAACTTTGTTAACTAAGAATAGTGGTCCTTTATACTTTAAGTATTTATTAAAAACTGGACAAATAAAATTTAAGGAATATACTAAACTTTTATATATGCCTATTTTTTATTATCTTGGAATATATGAACTCGAGGACATAACTTCTAAACTGTCCAATGATTTTGTGGGAGAAAGTAAGAAAAAAGTTTATGATAGGACTGATAAATGGTTTAAAGAATATGGCATTAATTTTATAAGAAAAAGTATGATTTTAGAAGTTGAAAAACATAGAGAAAGAGGGGCTAAATTAATCTTACTTTCGGCATCTCCTGAAAATGTTTGTCATCCAGTTTTTGAATATTTTAATTTACATGAAAAAATTTGCACTCGATTGATCTATGAAGAAGATAGATTTATAGGCGTTGAAGAAACTAGCTGTTATGGAGAAGAGAAGGTAAGACGTGTTAAAGAGTATATGGATAAAAATCATGTAGATCTTGAAAAGGCTTTTTTTTATTCGGATTCTATTTCAGATTTACCTTTTTTAAAGATAGTAGGAAATCCTATATGTGTTTCGCCAGATAAAAAATTAAAAAAATATAGTGAAAAAAATAGTTGGGATATAATAGAGATATAGTAAATACTATATCTCTATTTCGATACCAATTGGACAATGATCTGATCCCATTATTTCATCTAAATGATAAGCGTTTTTTAGATTATTTTTTATAGTTTCGCTTATAAAAAAATAATCTATTCTCCAACCAACATTTCTTTCTCTTGCTTTTGTTTTATAATCCCACCAAGAGTATTGATCTTCTTTTTTATTAAAAACTCTAAAAGCATCTAAAAAACCACTTTCTAAAAGTTTATCTATCCATTCTCTTTCTTCTATAAGAAACCCTGAAGTGTTACTATTTTCTTTGGGCCTTGCTAAATCTATTTCTTTATGTGCGGTATTTACATCTCCACATATTATTATATTTGGTTGAGTTTTTTTATATTCTTCTAAATAATCTAACAAATAATAATAAAAATCCATTTTATATTTCAGTCTTTCATCATTTGCTTTTCCATTTGGAAAGTATATATTGAATAATGAAAAATTGTCAAATTCTGTTATTAAAGTTCTTCCTTCAGAATCAAATATTTTATTATCCATTCCAAATTTTATATTTTTAGGTTCTTTTTTTGTAAAAGTTGATACTCCACTATATCCTTTCCTTTCGGCAGAGAAAAAATATTTTTTGTAATCACCAAAATTTATGAGTTTTTTTGGTAATTGATCTTCCATAGCTTTTATTTCTTGTATGGATAAAATATCTGGCTCATATTTTTTAATAAAGTCCAATAAATTTTTTTTATATATAGCTCTAATACCATTTACATTCCAAGATATCAGTTTCATAAAAACACCTCTCTTATGGTTTGTATTTTTTAATAATTTCTTCAGCTACTCTTATACCATCAACAGCGGAAGAAGTTATGCCACCCGCATATCCAGCTCCTTCGCCAGCAGGATAAAGACCTTTTAAAGATTCTAAATTTTTATTTCTAATTATAGTTATAGGAGATGAGCTTCTCGTTTCAAAACCAGTTAATACAGAGTATTTATAATCAAACCCTTTCAATTTGTTTCCCATATTGATTATACCTTCTTTTAAACTTTCTGATATAAAATTCGGAATATTTTCATTTAAATTTTTAAAATAATATCCAGGAGTATAAGAAGGTTCTATATTTTTTATTTTTTTTGAAACTTTATTATTTAAGAAGTCTTCTAATAATTGTACTGGTGCAAAATATGGTTTATTTGGATTGAAAGATGAATATTCTATTTTTCTTTGCATGAACATACCTGCCAATGGATGAGCTGAGTTAAAATCTTCTGTGTTTATATTAACAAGAACTGCTGAATTAGAGTTTTTATTATTTCTCAAATATTTACTCATTCCATTTGTTACTATAGAATTTTTTTCAGATTGAGATGCAATTACATATCCACCAGGACACATACAAAATGTATAAACAGCTCTATTTTGTTTCGTTCTATAAGATAATTTATAATCTGCAGCTCCCAATTTTGAATCATTTTTAAATTTTCCATATTGAGATTCATTTATTAAATCTTGATCATGTTCAATTCTAATTCCCATTGAAAAAGGTTTTTGATGTATTTCTATATTATTTTTTAAAAGCATTTCAAATGTATCTCTTGATGAATGCCCTATTGATAATATTATATTATTACTATATAGTTTTTCATTATTGTTTATTATTACTCCCATTATTTCAGAATTTTTTATAATTAAATCAGTTACATTAGAATCAAAATAATATTTTCCACCAAGTTTTTCTATTTTGTTTCTTATATTTTCTACAACTATTTTTAAAATATCTGTACCTATATGGGGCTTATTTAAATACAGTATTTCTTTTGGTGCACCAGCTTCACAGAATTCCTCTAATACTTTTTTTATTCTACTATTCTTATCTTTTATTAAAGTAGTTAATTTACCATCAGAGAAAGTTCCAGCTCCACCTTCACCAAATTGAACATTACTTTTTTCATTAAATATTCCATTATTCCAAAAATTTTTAACATCTTTGCTTCGAGTTTTAATATCTTTTCCTCTTTCAAGTATTATTGGATTAAAACCATTTTCGGCAAGGATTAATCCTGTAAACATTCCAGCCGGACCACTGCCGACGATTATTGGTTTATTGGGAATTTTTTCTTTTCCATATTCTGGAACTGAATAATTTTTTTCTTCATACTTTGAATATTTTTTAGAGTTTTCATTTTTTAATTTTAAAGCTAGATTGTATTCAAAAAATATCATTCTTTTTTTGCTTCTGGCATCTATAGATTTTTTTAATATGATATATTTTTCTATATTATTTTTTTTGATCCCATAGTTTATTTCTATTCCATTTAATAATTCTTCTTCAGTATGATTATATGCCATTCTCAGATTATTAATTTGTATCATTTTTATCCCTTCTCATAATATTATTTCCCACTATATATCCTGATGTCCAAGCCCATTGAAGATTATATCCGCCACAATCACCATCGATATCTAATATTTCGCCACATATATAAAGATTTTTAATTTTTTTACTTTCAAAATTTATTTCGTTTATTTCATTTAAATTTATTCCACCAGTTGTCACTTGCGATTCTTTCCAACCTTTTGTACCATTTATATTTATGTTAAAATTTTTGATAGAATTAATAATTTTATTTCTATCAGATCTTTTTAATTGATTTAGAGGTATATTATGTATATTGTTTATCTGTAATATTATATTTATCAATTTAAAATGTATAATTCCTATTAGAGAATCACTTATTTTTAAATTGGGATTCAATCTTGTTTGATTTATTAAATAATTATTTATTTCATCTTTATCTATATTTTGAGCCAAATCTATTTTTATTATATAATTTTTTTCTGGTTTTATAAATCTACTTATTTGCATAGAAGGTATACCAGATAATCCATAGTCTGTAAATAGTATTTCACCATTTTTTTCTATTATTTTTATGTTTTTATGATCAAACAATGAAGCATTACCTTTAACTCGAACACCTTTTAATTGAGGTAGAAAATAATCATTAGATATCAATTGAACAAGTGCTGGTCTCTGTGTTTTGAACGTATGTCCAAGTTTTATCAATTCAGAATTTATAGAACCATCCGATCCCAATGCAGGGTAAGATTTTCCGCCTGCTGCGATTATTAAAATATCAGATTCATATTTATCATTCAATATGAATTTATTTTTTAAGATATCTATTTTGAATATTTTTGTTTTTGTATATATTTTTATATTTAATCTATTTAATTCATTTTCTAAACTTTTTACTATAGACAAGGAGTTTTCAGTTATAGGGTATATTCTTCCATCTATTTCTCGCGGATATACTCCTATAGATTTAAAAAAAGATATTGTTGATTTATCATCAAATATTTGTAATGAATTTTTTATTAATTCTTTATTTTTACAATAAAAAAATGTTTCATCCATTTTTTTATTTGTATAATTACACTTTCCATTACCTGTTGCAAGTATTTTTTTACCGATATTTTTCATTTTTTCAAATATATTGACTTCATGACCATTTTTAGCGGCATTTATTGCCGCAATAATTCCTGATGCTCCACCACCAACTATATTTACAATCATTAAAAACACCTCATAATTTTAAATCTTTTATATTTTTCATTTTTAATTATCTTCTTAAATATTTACAAATAAAGGTTTTTGTGGTATAATAAATTCTGTAATTTATTCGAAAGCTCTCATAGTTCAACGGATAGAACGGAGGATTCCTAATCCTCAAATGCAAGTTCGATTCTTGCTGGGAGCACCAATAAAACCGTTCTTTTTGGAACGGTTTTTTAAATTAAAAGAGGCTTATTTAGCCTCTTCATATTCTTTGTTGTTGAAAATGTTTTATGATTCCTTCAGTATTTACAGATATAACATCTATTTGGACATCTTCAAAATCGAGTTCTCTATGAGTATTTATAAAGATTTCGCCCACCTTGGATATTTTAATTATTTTTTTTCTGTTTACCCTATATGCGGGATCACCAAATTTATTAGTTCCACCTTTGACTTCTATCAGTATTAAAGTTTTGTTTTTCATAGCTATTATATCGATTTCGCCTATTTTTGTCGTATAATTTAGTTCCAAGATTTTGTATTTTTCTTTTTTTAGATATTCGAAAGCTATTTTTTCATATTTTTTTCCTAAATTGTTCATGTTTTAATTATGAATTCCTGGAACTTTTAGATATTTCTCATTTTTTTCAGGGAAACTGTTTATTATGTCATCGCTTTTAAATTTTTCGGGAATATCTTCATGAGTTATTGATTTTAATTCGTCTTTTATTGGTGAAAAAAGTTCCTCTTCATCTGAAACATCGATATTGTCTAAAAGAGACATATAGTTTAAAAGATTGTTCAGATCATTTTTAATTATGATTTCTTCATTGTCTTTTAATTCGATATTGGATAATTTTTCGAGTTTTTTTATTAATTCATTATCAATCTTTATCATTTTTTACCTCCAATTATTTAATAAGATAGATCTACAATTATTTTATCATCATCAAATTTCAAATTCTTTAAAACTATATTTTTACTAATAATATTTTCTGGAACATTTATAAATATTCTGTTTTTATTTATAATGATATTTTTGGGTAAATCTTTTAAATTTATTTTATCTATTGGTATATTATGAGAAAATTCATATACTCCATTTAAAGAGTAAGGAAATTTTTCAAGAGTTAAAAAGAATTTGAACATTATTACTTTTACTTCTATGGTATTATTCATAAATTTAAATTTAGTAGATTTATCAAATAACATTTTTATTATCTTTGATGAATTATCTTTTAAAACTCCAGAAAGAATTTTTTTTGAAGTGTTAGAATCAATTTCAAAATGAGCAGGCAAAATTATTCCTCCCTATAATTTAATTCTAAAATAAATGAGCCATTTTCTACTTCAAAACTATCTATTTTTAGTGATTTTAAAGTTGAATTTATTACAGGATTTATATCAACTTTATTTAGATCTATGGAAATATAATTATCTTCAGACGAAAAAGCTTGAGTGAATTTAGAGGCTATATCAAAAACCCCTTCTAATATTTTTCTTATTCCAGTATCTCCTGAAAGTTCTAATTTTAATATTCCAGATTTTAGATCTTCGGGTTTATCTACAATTTTTAATAAAGTATCAAATTTCATATATTTTTTAAGAATTTCTACTTCTACTTGAAAATGAATACCTTCGTTTTTCAATTCAACATTTAAATTTTTAAGTCCTTTTATAGTTGTATTCGATTCTATTATTTTATCAACAAGTCCATTTATAAAACTTTCATCTACTTTTATTTTCATTCCACCCATAAAAAAACCTCCTCATTAATAAATTTATTTTTAGTACATATATATTTATTATACAACATATAATTAATATAAAAAAATTTTTGAAGTTTAAAAATTAAATTAAATTTATTGTAATTTTTATATCAATATGTTAAAATCTAAAGCTTATTTTTAATACTGATATTTTTTATATTAAAAGGAGGATATTTATGAAGATAGGAGTTATAAGTGATATACATGGTTCATCTTTTTATCTTGAAAAAGCTTTGAATAGTATTGGTGATGTTGATAAATATTTTATTTTAGGAGATTTTTTATATCATGGTGCAAGAAATGATTTGCCATATAAATATGAACCTAAAGTTTGTATAGAAATTTTAAATAAATTAAATTATAATTATGTTACTGGAAATTGTGATTCTCAAATAGATCATTATGTTTTGAATCTACCAGAACCAAAATATATGAGCTTTGAAAGTTATGGTAAGTTCAATTTAATGTTGACTCATGGTTGGACACCTACGATAGAAGAAGCTATTAAAATTTCAAATGAAAGAAATATGGATATTTTAATACATGGACATACGCATATTTCAAAGATAGAAAAGAAAGAAAATATTTTGATATTTAATCCTGGTTCTGTGTCTATTCCAAAGGAACAGACACCTAAAAGTTGTGGCATTTTAGAAATTTTTGATAATAAAATAAAATTAAATCTTATTGATATAGAAAATAATAATTATTATGATTCTTTTGAATTAAAAAAATGAACGGGGGATTTTAATGGATAGCTTGCGGATTTTTTTACTCTTACCTTTTTTTAGTGTTTTTACTCAAGTTGGTATAGCTTCATCTTTTACACAAATTAAAGAAATTTTTAATTCTGAATTTTTTGCAAGTACTTTTATAGCTATAACGCCACTTGTATCAATGATAATAGGACCATTATGGGGAAAATTCCTATCAAAATATGGTGAAAAAAGAACATACTCTATATCTTTATTTTTTTGGGGTATAATTGTTATGTTGATATCTTTTTTTCTATATAATCCTATTTTGAGTATAATTTTAAGAGCTGTTCAAGGCTTTTTTGATCCAGTTTTTTATAATATATCTCTTACGGGAGTATCCAAATCATCTTTAAATATAAAAAATAAATCTAAATTTTATGGTTATATAGAAATTATGGGCAGTCTTGGAGCTATATTAGGACCTTTGATATTGGGAAGTTTTTTTATATATTATCCTAAACAATTTCTTTTTTTATTATCTATTATTGTCTTATTTTATTTATTTTTTACTTTTAAAAAAATAAAGAATTTTGAAGTTGATGTATTAAACAAAAAAGAACCTAAAAAATTTTCTTTATTAATACTATTAGCAACTTTTTATGGTATTTCTGTTTTAATATCTATAGTTGCTTTACAAGTAGTCTTACCTATATATGTTGAACAAATATACGAAAATGCTATTTTGGGAAAAGTAATAGCTTCTTTATTTTCGGTTGGTCTTATGATAGGTAATTTTGCTAAGCATAAATTAATAGGAATTAAAAAAATTATGCCTATATTCACAGGAATTATATTATTTATTTCATATCTTTTCATAGATAATCCCATTATATTTTTATCTATTTTATTTATAGGAGGTATTTTTTTGGGACTATCTCTTACTATGAGCAGTGAATACGCGTCTGTTTTATCTAAAGGGTTTGAAAATACTGGAATGTCATTTTTTTCTTCTTTGAGGATAAGCGGAAATATTTTTGGACCTTATTTAGCAGCT
Organism: Oceanotoga sp.; assembly: GCF_030445905.1. NCBI lineage: Bacteria > Thermotogati > Thermotogota > Thermotogae > Petrotogales > Petrotogaceae > Oceanotoga > Oceanotoga sp. Next base: position 21,248 of record NZ_JASUSU010000025.1, read on the forward strand.
ATGGCAATACCAAATTTGTTTATATTACTTTCAGCTTTAACTATAGTTTCAACTGGATTATTATTTTCTGAAAAAGATTAAAAGAGGTGAATTTTATGGAAGAATTGAAGGGTGCAACTTCTTTACTGCTATCTTATTATGACGTTTTAATTACTTCAATATGGGTTTTGTTACCAATAGCTATATTTCTTACTTTTTTTGCTAAGTTATCATCAAAAATTTCTATATTTTTTATAGGTTTTTTTGGAGCATATTCATTTTTGATTCCATATCTTTTGAAATTAGAACAAATTAGAAATTTAATAGATCAATATTCCGATTATAAATTTGTTATATATTTAATAGTAAGTTTTGTTTTTGGAATGATATTTTATAGCATAGTGAAGCTTGCAATGTCTATAGGAGGACTTTTGCTTGGAGGTTTTTTAGGATATAATATAGGAACATTTTTAATTACAAAGGATAGTAAATGGTTAAAAGATATTCCAATAAATTCTGAATATATACCATGGATTTTCTTTGCGATTATTGGTATTATACTTGCTCTAATAATTTCAAAAAATTATGAAAAAATAATATCAGGATTATCTGTTATATTTGGTGCTTTTTTGATGTCTTTTTATACTTTTTATATTCTTGAAACCTATGCAGGTTTAAAAATAGGAAATAATGATATAGCTATTGGTATGAATAAACTTTCAAATCAAGAGTTTTTTGCAATGTTTATAGTATTTATAATTTATATGGTTATAGGATTTTATTCTATGAGAGTGACATCTAAAAAATTTGATTAGAAAGGAATTTTTAAATGGAAAATCTTTTAAATGAATTAAATGAAATAAAACCAATTATAAAAATTGATGTTGAAAATAGATTTAAAGAATTTGAGGATTTGGGAGAAAATGGAGATTCTTTGGACTTATTTTCAGAACTTAGTTTTTGTGTAATGACGGCAAATTGGACATCGAAAGGTGGTATAAAAGCACAAACTTATATAGGAAAAGAAGGATTTGCTCATCTAAGTTATGAAGATTTGAATAAGAAAATGAAAGAAGTAGGACATAGATTTCCAAACACAAGAACTAAGTACATAATTGAAAACAGATGGATTATTCCAGAATTGAAAAATATGCTAAAAAATAATAATCCATTTGAAATTAGAAAATATATAGCTAAGAATGTCAAAGGGATTGGATGGAAAGAAGCCAGCCATTTTCTTAGAAATACAGGAGAAAAAAATTTAGCTATTTTAGATAAGCATATAATGAGAATAATGTTAAAATCGAATCTTATAAATGAGCTACCTAAATCTGGTTGGAATGAAAAAAAATATATAAATATGGAACAAAGACTTATACCTTTATCAAAAAAATTTGGAGAAGATATGGGAAAATTAGATTTATATCTTTGGTATTTAGCAAAAGGAAGCATAGATAAATAACTTTATTTTAACAAAAAATAAAAAAAATAATGCTAAAATTTTTTTGAAGGGAGGTAAGTATCAATGCCTATTTATAGATATAGATGTACCAAATGCGGACATGAATTCACTACCATACATTCTATGAATGAAAGACCTGATATAAAATGTGAAGAATGTGGTGAAAAAGCAGAAAGAGTTATAGGAAATGTTGGGATTTCATTCAAAGGTAGCGGATACTATATAAACGACTCCAAGAAGAGTTCAGCTGCTAAATAATGTTAACGAAACCGAAATAAGTTTTTCTTGACAAAATTTTATCTGTGCTGTATAATTAAACACGGATTGGGTAAATGGGCCATTAGCTCAGTTGGTAGAGCGGCTGACTCTTAATCAGTAGGCCGCAGGTTCGAATCCTGCATGGCCCACCATATAATTTCAATTTAAAGTGGAAGTCACCCGTAACGTTGAACTTCCCACCCCGGGCATAAAGCCGTCAGAGGTAATCAATTTAGATATAATATAAGCCTTATATACAATAATACGGGTGACGTTTTCGTCACCCGTATTTTATTTATAAATCAAAGGATGGTGATTTCTTATAAGCGATAAGAATAAAGTTATTAGGAATGAAAAGATAAAAGTTCCTAAAGTACTGTTGATCGACGCTGAAGGTGAAAAATTGGGCGTAACTCCTACAAAAGAAGCTTTAATAAAAGCAAGAGAAGCTGGACTCGATTTAGTTTTGGTTGCACCAACTGCTAAGCCACCTGTTGCTAAGATTATGGACCTGGGTAAATATCTTTATGAGAAAGAAAAAAGAGAGAAAGAAGCTAAAAAAAATCAGAAAAAGCAAGTTGTTAAAGAGATGAAATTTAGACTTAGAATCGATGATCATGATTTTGATACTAAGGTCAGAAAGATAAATGATTTTTTGAAAGAAGGTCAAAAAGTTAGAGCAGTAATAATGTTTTTGGGTAGAGATATTATGTTCAAAGACAAAGGAAAAGAGTTAATTGATAGAATTATTGAAGAAACTTCTGAATATGGAAAATTATCTAGACCTGCTAAAATGGTTGGAAGAGATATGGACATATTCCTTGAACCAATAAAAGCTGAAAATAATTAAGGCTCAATTAAAGGAGGAAGCAATATGGCAAAGATAAAAATTAAAACAAAAAGTGCTGCAAAAAAAAGATATAAAGTTACCGGTTCTGGAAAAGTTGTAAGACATAGAAGTCATACTGGACATAATACAGGTAAAAAAACAAATTCAAAAATGAGAAGATTGAAGAGACCAGTTGAAATTAATGCATCATTCGAAAAAGAAGCTAAAAGAATATTAGGACTAAGATAATAGAAGGGAGAGGTACTGATGAGAGTAAAAAGAGCTGTTAACGCAAGAAAAAAGAGAAAGAAGATATTAAAAGCAGCTAAAGGTTATAGAGGTGCTTTAAGTAGAAGATATACATTAGCTAAAGAACAATATTTAAGAAATGGAAATTTTGAATATGCTGATAGAAAAAAGAAAAAGAGAAATTACAGAAGATTATGGGTTACAAGAATAAATGCAGCAGCAAGAATGGAAGGCATGAAATATAATGAATTAATTCATGGTTTGAAATTAGCTAATGTTAATATAAATAGAAAAATGTTAGCTGAAATAGCAGCTACAGATATGGAATCTTTTAAAGAATACGTAAATATAGCAAAAGAAGCATTAAAAGTATAAAATAACTCTCTGTTTTTTAACAGAGAGTTATTCTTTTTATTTTCCACCGATACTCATATTTTTTATCAAAGTTGTTGAACCTGCAATGGATCCCATATATTTAAAATCGGAACCAATTTCTTCTATATTTTCTAAGAGTTCTGATAAAGTTCCAGCAAGTGTCATACCTCTGAAACTTTTAGTGAATTCTCCATTTTCAATCAATTGACCGCTAATTTGAATTGAGAATCTTCCTGATATAGGATCAGCGGTGTGTAATCCCATCATTTGTGTTATATATAAAGCTTTTTCTTTATTTATTATATTTTTTCTTGTACTTGTTGACATGAGATGCATATTTATTGTAGAAATTATTGGAATTCCAGAATTAGATGAAGCAAAAGCATTTCCTGTTGGTTTCATTCCGAGTTTTTTTGCAGAATAAAGATTATGAGCGAAATTTTTAAGAACACCTTTTTCTATAAAATTAAATCTTGAAGTATTTATTCCTTCATTATCATATGATTGCATTATTGGGGCAGAACCATTCATAGGATCATGCAATAAGGTAACTTTTTTTGAAGCAATTTGTTTTTCAAGTTTACCCCCCAAAAATGATTTTCCTTTATAAACACTTTCGCCAGATAATGGAGTTGATAATACACTCAACAACATAGCGCTTGCAAAAGGAGAAAGAATTATATCATATCTTCCAGAATTTAAAAGAGTTGAATTTAAACCACTTAGGGCTTTTTCACAAGCATTTTTTGCAATTCTATCCAAGTTAATATTTCTTATGCTAGATTGTACATCAAAATCGAAACCCATGGATGAATCTTCTTCATAAATAGCTGCTAAAGTTATTGAAGCTTCTGCAACTGTAAAATAAGATTGCTTAAAAACTTTATTTGAATTAACAAAATAATTTCTTATAGTAGAAGTTTCTACAGAAGATCCTCTTACAAATTTTATTTTATCATCTAAAGATAAAGCTTTTTTCTCAAGTTCTTTAGCCATTTCAATGATATCATTTAATTCAATTTCAGCAGTTGTTTTATCATAAGTCCAGTCCATAAATTCAAAATCTTTTTGATCTGAAATTATATTTCCAGAATCTTCTTCGGAAAATTCATTCATTTCAATAGCTTTTTCAATAGCTTCTTTTATACCTTCTTCAGTTATTATATTAGTAGTTGAAGTACTTTTCTTTCCATCTTTATTTATCAATTTTATTCCTGCTGTACCTTTTTCTCCTTCGGATAATTCTTCCAATTTTTGATTAGAAAAAGAAGCTTTTTTTTCTTTACTTATGAAAACATTTATTTGTACATCAAATCCTTTTTGTTTAGTATTTTCACAGATATTTAAAAGTATATCCTTCATCATTTGTCTCCTCCTTTTACAACTCCACCTACAACCATTTTAGGTATTCTTACTGTTGGTTGGGCATCAGAAACAGGAGCACCTTGACCATCTTTTCCACATGTTCCTACTGCAAAGCCTAAATCATTTCCCACCATATCTATGCTTTGTAATACTTTTAGTCCATTACCAACGAGAGAAGCTCCTCTTATTGCTTTTGTAAGCTTTCCATTTTCTATTAAATAACCTTCACTTATTCCAAATTGGAAATCTCCAGATATTACATCTACTTGTCCACCACCCATTTTTTTTACGAAGATGCCATTTTCCACAGATTTTAAAATTTCATCTGGGTCATCTTTTCCAGGGGCTATTAAAGTATTTCTCATTCTAACTATAGGCAAATGCATATAAGTTTCTCTTCTACCATTACCAGTAGGTTCAACGCCAAATTTTTTAGCTGTAATTCTTGAATGCATATAACCTTTTAACACACCGTTTTCTATTAATACTGTTTTTTCTGTTTTATTACATTCATCATCATAATTCAAAGTTCCTCTTTTATTAGGTAATGTTCCATCATCGATGACGGTTATTTTTTCAGAAGCTATTTTTTTACCAACTTTGTCTCTATAAACAGATCCTGAAAGTACTAAATCAGCTTCCATTCCATGTCCACAAGCCTCATGAACCATAGTACCACCTGCTTCGGCTGATAAAATAACAGTAAACTCTCCTGCCGGAGCATCCTCGCCTTCTAATTGAACAATAGCTTGATTACAAGCTTCTTTAGAAGCTTTTATTATCATTTCATCTGTAAAAAATTCAAATCCTTTATTTTCAGAATTTCCAGATAATCCTGTAAACATTTCATCATTTTCATTTTTGGCTATTGTTACGACATAAAAAATAGGATAATTTCTTATATCTTCTACAATTTTACCTTCTGAATTTATTATTTTTACTTTTCTTTGAGTATCGCCATATCTTACTGTAATTTGTTTTATTCTTGAATCATACTCTTTACAAGTGTTTACAGCTAAGTTTATTTTTTCAATTTTTTGATTCATACCAATATCATTAAAATTAATATCATAATCATTGAGACCTCTATCTTCAAGCTTTTCAAAATTTTCAATTTTAATATTATTTTTTTTAAACATAGAAGAGGCACTTTTAGATAAATTTTCAGATAATTGCAATAAATTTTCATAATTTGGATTATTTGTATGAGCAAATATAGTCTCATCACCATCTACAACTCTTAAACTGGCACCCTTTCTGCTTGAAAAATTAGATCCTTCAAATTTCCCATTATCATATATTATGAAGTTTGAATAAACTTCTTCGAAAAAAATTTCGGCATATTCTCCACCATTGCTTAAAGCTTTGTTTAGAATATCCGAATACTCTTCATGAGATAAATTCAATTTTATCCCTCCTTAATTAGTTTATATAACTTATTAAAATTATACTATTCAATAAATTAAAAATCAAACTAATAAATATATAAATAAAAATATTATAATATATAATATAAACTTTATAATATTGGGAGGAATTAAAATGAAAAAATTTTTTTTAGTTTTTTATATTATTTTTGTTTTTATATTTGCTTTTTCATCAACCTTTGACCTGTTTTTACAAAAAGGGGATATTTTAAATTTTAAAAATTTAAAATATGATGATTTAAATAAAATACCATCTGCATATTATAAAAATAATGAATTTTTTTTTAGAGCTGGTGGAAGTAAAAACTTTTATACATTTAATCTTGGCGAAGATACATGGAATATCACAATAAAACCGACTAAAGATTCTACAATATTATTTTATGATGAAAACACTTCAGAAAAAAATATTTATAATCAAAAAATTTTTATTGAAGAATTAAAAAAAGCTAAAAAGTATATTTATATGAGTATTTATGATATAGATAATATAGAGATAGTTCAAACATTAAAAGATCTTTCTAGAGATGGAATATATATAAAAATAGTTTTAGAATCACAAAATCAAAATACTTATTCAAGTATGCTTGAAAAAGAAGATAATATAGAACTCAAATATGATTCTAATTATGCATTAATGCATAATAAATTTATAATAATAGATGGATATTGTCTCATAACGGGAAGTACAAATCTAACAAATAATGGGTTGAATTATAATTCAAATAATATGATATTTATATATAATAATGATTTAATAGAAAATTATATTCTTGAATTTGAAGAACAATTTTATGATGAATTATTTGGTAAAAAAAATAATGGTAAAAAATTAAATAATAAATTTGATTTTAATAGTGGGTATATAGAATCTTATTTTACACCAGAGGATAATCTTAAGCAAAGAATAATAGATCTTATAAATAGTTCAGAAAAGAATATATATGTTATGATATTTACTTTTACAGATAAAGAAATAGCAGATGCTTTAATTAAAGCTAAAAATAGGGGGGTAGAAGTTAAAGTAATAATGGAAAATTTTCAAGCTGGTTCAAAGTGGTCTACTTGGGAACAATTAAAATCTGAAAATGTAGAAGTTATAGTAGATAAAAATTCAAAAGTATTTCATCATAAAGTTATTATTTTTGATGAAAAAAAAGTTTTAACTGGTTCTTTTAATTTTACTAATTCTGCACAAAACAAGAATGATGAAAATTCTATTATAATACATAGTTCAGAAATTTCAGAAGAATATATTAAAGAATTTAAAAGATATTGGAATATTTACAATTTGTAATTAGAATACATTCACATTTTAATACAATAGAAATCTATAAAAGTGTATAATTACCCTTGTTTTATCATTAAACATATATGAAAGATGGGAGGGTAATAATTTGAAAGGAAGCTCTATTAAGATTGAGAATCTTAATAAAATTTATTATGAAGACGATTTTGTTGCTTTGGATGATGTAAACCTTGAAATTAAGTCTGGAGAAATTTTTTCTTTATTAGGACCTTCAGGTTGTGGGAAAACAACCCTTTTAAGAATGATAGGAGGATTTTTAGAGCCAACCAACGGACATATATATATGGATGGTGAAGATCTTTTGAAGCTTCCTCCAAATAAAAGAAAAGTGAATACTATATTTCAAAATTATGCATTATTTCCACATTTAAATGTATATGAAAATATTGCTTTTCCATTGAGATTAAAAAAAATGAATGAAAAAGATATAGATTTTGCAGTAAAAAAATACTTAGACTTAGTAAAATTGAATGAACATATAAATAAAAAACCAAATCAATTATCTGGAGGACAAAAACAAAGAGTTGCGATAGCCAGAGCACTCGTGAATGAACCTAAAATATTACTTCTTGATGAACCTTTAAGCGCACTTGATGCTCAGTTAAGACAACATATGTTATTAGAGCTAGATGCAATACATGATGAAGTTGGAATAACTTTTATATTTGTTACTCATGATCAACAAGAAGCATTATCCGTATCTGATAGAATTGCAGTTATGAATAATGGAAAAGTACAACAGATAGGAACATCTTATGAAATATATGAAATGCCTTCTAATTCATTTGTTGCTAATTTCATAGGAGAAACAAATTTTTTTACAGGTATAGTTAAGGATATAAATGGAAATTGTGCTGAGATAGAAGTTAAAGATCTTGGTAATTTAAAAGTTTATTTAGATAAAAAAATAAATATAAATGAAAAAGTTAGAGTAACTATAAGACCAGAAAAAATAAGAATTACTAAAGAAAAACCTTTAAGTTTAACGGATGATTTTAATGTTTTAAATGGTACAGTTGATAAAATGATATATAAAGGATTTCAAACTAAATATTATATTAAAATAAATGATAAATTTACTTTTAATGTTCAAAAACAACATGCAAAATATATTATTGATGAAGGAATAATTGATTGGTATGAAGATGTTTATATATGGTGGGATATGAATGATGGTTATATAGTGGAGGTAGATTTATGAAAAAAAAATATGGAATAACTTATATAACTCCATTTATATTATGGACAACTTTATTTTTTATACTTCCAACCACTATTATATTTATATATAGTTTTTTAAAAAAAGCACTTTATGGTGGGGTTGATTGGCAATTAAGTTTTAAAGCATATATAGATTTGTTTGATATTTCACTTTTAAAAATATTTTTAAATACATCATTTGTTGCTATAGTTTCAACAATAATAACTATTTTTTTTGCAATACCAAGTGCTTATTACATAGCAAGAAGTAATCATAAAGATAAATTAATATTTTTTATAATAATACCATTTTGGACCAATTTTTTGGTTAGAATATATTCATGGATTGCTATTTTGGGGAATAATGGACTATTAAATCAAATATTATTGAAGTTTGGAATAATAGATGATTATTTGATGTTTCTATATAATAATGGATCTATAATAACTGTAATGGTTTACACGTATTTACCATATGCAATACTGCCACTATTTTCGACGATAGAAAAATTTGATTTTTCATTACTCGAAGCAGCGAGAGATCTTGGGGCTACTAAAAGCGAAAGTATTTTTAAAGTTTTTTTGCCAAATATAAAAACTGGTATATATACAGCTATGATATTTACTTTTATACCTGCATTTGGAAATTATGCTATACCTCAACTCGTTGGTGGGATAAATTCAATGATGATTGGTAATGTGATATCAAGAGAACTAATGATAACAAGAAATTGGCCTCTTGCTTCTGCTATCTCAGTTTTTATAACTATAATAACTGTATCAGGTATATTAATATTTATGAATAAAAATGATAAAAAGAAGAAAGTGGTATTATGAAAAAAGAGAGAAGAATATTTTCCCTTATTATATTGATAATAACTTTTATATTCTTTTATACACCTATAATAACTCTTTTAATTTATTCTTTTAATTCATCTAAAAGTATGCATTGGAATGGATTTTCTTTAAAATGGTATAAAGAACTTTTTACCAATTCTGGTGAAATCTGGAAGGCATTTTTTAATTCCATTACAATAGCTATAACTTCAGCTTTATTTTCAACGATTATAGGTACAATAGCTGCAATAGGCTTAAAATGGCATTCTTTAAAGAATAAAAATGTAATTCAAAAAATTTCTTATGTTTCTCTAGTCATGCCAGATATCATCGTTGGAGTTTCATTATTAATTTTATTTGGAGTATTAAAGATGAGATTGGGTTTATTTACGATATTTATAGCTCATACTACATTTAACATTCCCTATGTATTATTTATCGCTTTATCGGCCATGGAAGATATAGATTATTCATTAATAGAAGCATCTTATGATTTAGGAGCAACAGAAATTCAGGCTTTAACTAAAGTTATGATGCCTGTTTTAAAACCCGCTATAATATCATCGATATTGATGACTGTAACACTTTCTATAGATGATTTTGTAATAACTTTTTTTGTTTCTGGACCAGGCTCGACAACATTACCATTACAAATATATTCAATGATCAGATTTGGAGTATCACCGGTTATAAATGCATTATCCGTAGTTATGATATTTGGAACGATTATATTGGCTGTATCTACCAGAAGATTTTTTAAATATTTATTTTAAGGAAAGGGATTTAGATGAAAATAAAATGGGTGATGACATTATTAATTCTTATATCATTTGGTTTGATAATTACTTTAAATCTTATAGATAATAAAGAAAAATTATATATTTTCAATTGGTCTTATTATATTCCAAATGAAGTTCTTAGAGAATTTGAAAAAGAATATGATGTTAAAGTAATTTACGATGTTTTTGCATCAAATGAAGAAATGTTTGCAAAAATAATGATAACAGGCGGAGTAGGGTATGATATAGTATTTCCTTCTGGAGATTATACTTCTATAATGATAAAGTTAGATTTACTTGAGAAATTGGATAAAGAAAAAATACCGAATATGAAATATTTAGATAATGAAGTTTTAAAGAAGATTAAGTATGATGAAGGTTTGTTTTATTCAGTTCCATATGTTTTAGGTGCAGCAGGAATAGCAGTTAATAAAACATATGTAAAAAACTATGAAAAAGATTGGGATATATTTCTTGATGAAAGATATAAAAATAGAATGACAATGCTCGATGATATGAGAGAAGTTTTGGGAGCAGCATTAAAAACTTTGGATTATTCAGTTAATACAAAGGATAAAAGACAATTAGAAGAAGCCGCAAATCTTGTAAACAAATGGAAGGAAAATATTTTAAAATTTGATGCAGAATCTTTTGCAAAGGGATTCTCAACTGGAGAATTTTGGATAGTTCAAGGCTATGCAGAAAATATATTTTTAGAACTTGAAGAAAATATGAGAGAAAATATAGATTATTTTATACCTAAAAGTGGTGGAGCAATGTATATGGATTCAATGGTTATGTTAAAAAGTTCAAAAAACAAAGAACTTGGATATAAATTTTTAAATTTTATACAAAGACCTGATATATATGCAAAAATAGTAGATTATTTAGAATTGCCTTCTATAAATATAAAATCAAGAGAAATTAGAGAAATAACACCTAAATATTCAATAGCAGATCTTAAAAACAATGAATTCAAAGAAGATTTAGGAGAAAACGTTGAAATATATAATCAAATCTGGCAAAAAATAAAATTAAATTAAAGAACAAAACTGGAATAATATTGAGTATAAAAAATACTTGATTTATTCCGGTTTTTATTTTTTACTTAAATTGAATAAATCTTTAAAGAGTATAAGTTAATATTATAATGAAAATAAAATAAAATAAACAGAGGTGATTATGTGTCAAAGTATAAAATGGTTGCTTTAGATCTCGATGGAACACTTTTAAACAATAAGTCTGAAATATCACAAAAAAATATAGAAATATTGAGATCTCTTCATAAAGATGGTATAGAAATTATAATAGCAACGGGAAGAACATTTTTAACTTCCAAGCAATATGGAAAAATATTAGATCTTCCAATACATATGATATGTTCTAATGGTGCTATTATAAAAGACTTAAAAGAAGAAAAATCAATTTATTCTAAGTCTATAAAGATTGAAGAAACAGAAAAACTTTTAAAATTTGGTATACAAAATAAAATAAATGTAACTGTTTATGAAGATAGTATTATTTATTTAAATGAAAAATCTGATTTTCTTGTAAATCTTTTTCAACAATATGAAATTCCTCATATGATATCAAAAAATCTTATAAATAAAATAGAAAGAGATCCTCAGATGGTAATATTTAGGGATTATATGGATAATATAGCACATCTTGAAAAATTTATAAAAGAAGAAGGAATGTCATTATCATTAACTCATTCAACACCTCATTCCGTAGAAATAATGGCAGATGGAGTTAATAAATATTCTGGTGTATCTTATTATGCAAAAATGAAAGGAATAAAAAATGAAGAAATAATAACGATGGGAAATAGTATGAATGATTATGAAATGTTAAAATATAGTGGGCTTGGCATAGCCATGAAAAATTCAGATGAATTATTATTAGAAAAATTTTCGAATTTATCAGAAAAAGACAATGACGAAAATGGGGTTTATGAAGAACTTTACAAAATTTTTTATAATTAATCCGACACAGTTAAGTGTCGGATTTTTTTGGATTTACTATTATAGTTTTATAGTTTTTATAAAGCCACATTCCGGGTTTGGAACCTTTTGGTTTCCAAACATTATCTCTTGTTGTGAAGTCTACAGGAACATTATAAGACATTTTAGCTTTTGAAAATGAAGCTTCTAATGAAGCTGCATATTCTATAACATCGTCAGGAACAATCTTTCCAGCAGATTTTATTATTGCATGTGAACCTGGAATATTATGTGTATGTAACCAAATATCTTCTTTAGAAGCATTTCTTGTCAATTCATCATTTTGCTTATTATTTTTTCCTATGAATATATCAAAATCTTTAAATTTAAAAGTTTTAAAAGAGATCTTATTATTTTTTCTTTTTAACTTCTTATCTTTTTTTAACAGACCTTCTTCAAACATTTCTTCGCGTATATCTGATAAATTATCTATGTCTTCTGATTCTTCAATTGTTAATAGTAATTGATAAAGATAATCGAGAATATTTTCAGTTTTACGCAATCTCTTTTTCGAAATTATGACTCTAGTTTTTATTTTTTTTATTTTTTTAAAATAATTTTCAAGATTGGTAGAAGGATTTTTTAATGGATCGAGTTCTATTCTAAAAGTTTTTCCATTATTCCAATCTGAAACATCTATATAAGAGTCACCTCTTTTTGCTTTAAAAATATATGTTTGCAAAAGTTCTCCCTTATTTATCAAATCTTCTATATTTTTTTCCTCTGAAATATCATTTAAAAGCTTATATTTAAGATTTTCATTTTTATCTATTTCTTTAATTATTATTTTTTCTAAATCTTTTTTTAAATGTATAATTCTTGATTGATTTGATGAAAACTCAAATAATTTCAATATGGCTACCGAAGGATCAAGTAATTCAAAATCTTCTTTTATAGGTTTTATAGCTGATACATCATATTTATTATCTTCTTTAAAAAAATATAATTTATTATTTCCCAATGATTTCAAAGTTTTGTCTAAACCATTATATTTAAGAAATTTATAAGATTTTTTAGAAAAACCAACAAATAAATCATCTATATTAGAATGATCCAAGAGAAAATTTTTTTTAGAATCATCAAAGAATGGTACAAATTTAGCTCCTGGAAGAATAGTTCTAAGATTTTCATTATATTTTTTTAAAGCGTCTTCTATTTTATTTTCAGAGTTAACAAGTATTAAATTTGAATTTCTACCCATTAGTTCAAAATATAGTCTATATTTTTTTAAATCTCCTATTAAATTAAATCCTTCTAATTCTATATAACCTGTTCTATCCATAGATAATTGTACAATATTTTTTATTTTAAATCCTTTTATAGATTTTCTCAAATATTGAGAAAAATTCACAGGATTTTCAGGGACTTCGGGTTTATCTTTTAAAAGCATTATATAAGCAGGATTATTCAAAGAAAAAAGAATATTATTATTTCTAAGTTGAATAAGAACTTCAGAATTAATAGGTTGATAAATATTTCTTATACTACTTCCCAAACAATTTTCTTTTATTTCATTTATTAATTTATGAAAAACTAGTCCATCTAAAGGCATTTAATCATCTCCAATATTAATATAATATAATTATATCAAAAAATACATAGCAATATAAATTGTTTACTGTATAATTAAGATAAGAAAATAAAATTATAAAAAATATATTATAAATTATTTAGGAGGAAAAAAATGAAACCAAGTGATACAAAGTATTTATGTAAAAAAATAATGCAAGCAGATGAAATACCTCTTCTTTGGGGACATTTTGGAGTTGGGAAAACTGATATAGCTAAAGAAATTGCTGAAGAAACTGGAAGGAAATTAATAATATTGGTAATATCTCAAATGGAACCTGGAGATTTGATAGGTATGCCTTCAAGGGATGAAAGCAAAACTGTATTTTTGAAACCAGATTGGTGGCCTGAAGATGATAATGTTTTGATAATGATAGATGAAGTTAACAGAGCTCATAGATCTATAAGAAATGCAATAATGCAATTATTAATTGATAGAAGAATTCATAATCATATTTTACCTGAAGGAGTTTGGATAATGGGAGCTGCCAATCCTCCAGATGAAGAATATGATCAAGTTGATTTAATAACAGATCCAGCATTTATGTCAAGATTTTTTCATTTGATTTTAAATACAGAAACTAATGATTGGATAAATTGGGCAAATGAAAATAAATTGAATAAAAAATTAATTAGTTTTATAAATAATTATCCTGAATATCTATCTCCAGATAGTAGAGTATCTATGAGATTAAACTTGAGACCAAGTCCAAGAAGTTGGTATAAACTTTCAAAAGTTTTTGATAATTTTTCAGAAGAAGATATATCAAATTATGGATATATAACTGCTGCTTCTATAGTTGGAAGTGATGCAGCCAGAGCTATTTTGAATCATTATAATAATAAAAATAATATACCAACAGCAACAGAATTAATCATAGAAGGTAAAAATTATGAAAGAATAAATAAATTAACTTCAGAAGAAAAACTAAGTATTATATTGAGAATAAATAAATATTTTGAAAGTCTTGATGATTCAGAAATGCTTAAAATAATAGATAATTCTGAACATAAACTTATATCTAAAAATATAAAAGAGCTTTCTAACTATTTACCAAAAGACTCAATATTTTCAATACTCAGAAATTTAAATAAATTAGTAGAAGATAGTAAAGGCATAAGAAAAGCTTTTTATGATAAATTATTGGAAGAAGTTGCATTAACTCTTGGAGATGAAAGGTGGCTTGATGAAGTATAATGCAAGATATAGTTGAAAAAGCATGGATAGAACTTTCAAAAGAAAGTATATTTTTTTCTTATGCGAGAATGCGTTTTGACATGTTGAAAAGTGAGACTGTTAGAACTGTTAAATTGAGTATTACATCAAATGGAAATTTTAGACTTATTTATAATCCTAGAAGACTCAAAAGTAAGGGAATTAACTTTACAAAAGCGATAATAAAACATGAATTGTATCATATAATATTTGGTCATATATTTATTAAAATTAAAAATGAAAGACTTAAAGGCATATGGGATTTAGCTATGGACGCATCTATAAATCAATATATATATGAATTAGATGCTTTAGCAAAACCTTTAAATGTAATGCTTGGAGAAGGTCATGCACCAGATAATGAAATATTATTCGTAACTGCTCCAATAGACATGCCAGGAAAAACAGCTGAAGAGTATTTTCAGTACTGCTTGAAATTTTTTGAAGATAATAAAATAATAGATCTTGAAGAAATACAGGAACAAAGAGAAGAAACCGATTCACATGATTTTCAAATGGATGTTTCAGAAGAAATGGCTTTTGACATAGTCAGTGAATTTATTCAAGAGTCATATGATAAATCAAAAGGGGATATGCCAGAAGGTTTAGAAATAGCTGTAAAAATAATGACTAAAAAAAATAAATTTGATTGGAAAACAGTTTTAAGAAGGTTCTTTGGAAGCTCTGTAATAACAAACAAATATAGAAGCTTATTAAAACCAAATAGAAGATATGATGATCAACCTGGTTGGGTTAGTCAAAGAGGACCTAATGTTTGTGTTATTTTAGATACTTCTGGATCTATAATCGAAGAAGAATATGATATGTTTTTTTCTGAGATTGAAGATATATCAAAAGTTCAAGGTGGAAAGATAAAATTAATACAAGCCGATAAAAAAGTACAATCAATTTCTGAATATAATAAAGGAAATTGGAAAGATTTAACTTTGAAAGGTAGTGGTTCAACAGATTTACAGCCAGCTGTTGATTATGTGGAAAAGAATATAAGACCAGAAGGAATAATTATATTTACTGATGGATGGGTAGAAGTACCCGCTATAAGTAGAAGAGTTTTATTTGTGCTTTCTAAAAAGTATAATAATGATTTTTATAATGAAGTAATATCATATTATGGAAAACAAAGTATAATCAACTTTTAAAGCCTGTAATTATTTTTATTACAGGCTTTCATACAAAAAGAAATCATCAAACACATTAAGAGGTGGAAATATGTAAGGAAAGGGAGGAATAAATGTAACAAAAAAGAAATTGACAGGAGATAGAGAAATGTGATAGTATATACTTCGGCTGGCTGAGAAGCCGGAGAAATAAATGCTGTTTGAAAAGT